>JBAZID010000007.1 GCA_041651995.1 Sulfuricella sp.
GATGCCCGCGAACCGTCCCAGTTCGTCTTTGGTGACGGAGCGCGGCGTCTGGGCGTGCTGACTGACGCCGGTTGCTCAACCCCTCATATCGAGACCACTCTGAACGCTTGTCATGCGCTGGTCCTGGAATGTAATCACGATGCGGATATGCTGCGCAATGGCCCCTATCCGCCGGGCCTGAAGCAGCGAGTTGCGGGGCGTTTTGGACATCTGGATAACGAAGCGTCCGCGGCGTTACTGGGCAGGCTGGACGTGAGTCTGCTACAGCATGTGATTGCGGCGCACCTGAGTGAAAAGAACAACCTGCCTCATCTAGCTAAAGGGGCGTTGAGCCGGGTACTGGGTTGTGATGCGAATTGGATTGGAATTGCGGAACAGGAAGCCGGGTTCGAATGGCGGCAGATCATTTGAAATTTTTTGACGTAAAAAAAGCCAGCCCGAGGGCTGGCTTTTTCATTGCGCTAAGACCTGAATTACTTGGCAGGTTCAGCAGCAGGAGCGGCAGGAGCAGCAGCGTCAGCAGGTGCAGGAGCAGCAGCGTCAGCAGCAGGTGCAGCAGGTGCAACAGGTTCAGCAGCAGGGGCTGCAACAGGAGCCGGTGCTTCAACAACAGGAGCAGGAGCAGGAGCGGCTTCTTCTTTTTTACCGCAAGCAGACAAAGACAGGGCCAGCAGAGCGGCGAGCAGAACGGAATGTTTCATTGTTTCTTTCCTTTGAAAAATTACATGTAATTACGATAAAGTTGTCGGTTATTCCAAATGAATTCGGGGCGCCAACCGACGCGAAGTATTCTATATGCCTTCTCCGGGAAATGCTAGAGCTCGACCGGTAAAATATTATGAATAAGTAATTTACTGATATGCATTAATAAATCTTATGCAATCAACCCGTGTGGACCCGTTCATAAACCCAGCGTGGTCGGTGGTGCTGCGGGTTCGGATAGTTCCAGAATTTCGTTGAAGCGCCGGATCAGATCAAGCGCGGCATCCTTGTCGTTCAGGCTCAAAGCCGCACGAGGGTGGTCATAATGAAAACGATGCAAAAAGTGGGCGTCATCCGCGATGATGAAGGGGTCGGTTGCGATGCGCGCTTCAGCGGTTGTTTGATAAACATTGATCGCGTGACTGAACTGTCTGAGCAGATTCATCATGCGTGGGCATTCACTGGTCAGGTAGCGCGTGTCATGGAGGACGATAGCCAGCCGGTTCAAGCGGCTGGCAAGCAGGAAGCTTTGCAATAGCTCGAAGCGTTGCAGGCTGTTGTAACCCTCGCTGCGCAGATCGTAATCAAAAATGCGCAACTCGCGACTGGCTTGCTGGATGATGGTGTTGATGGCCTGTTCATATTCCAGCGGCCCTTCAAGGCGGCGATACTCGGGTGTGGCGGGGATGGTCGGTTCAGTCATGAGCCTTGCTCCAGCACGATGTAAGCAGCACAGTACCACTGCTATGGCAGGTTTTCCACTTTGCCGTGGGAGGCGCTCGAAAGTTTAGCCGTTTGGGAAAATCAGTTAGAATGTGCGCGCCATATCCTTAACGATGGATGAGACCCCGATGCTAGAAATTGGTCACCCCGCCCCCGCTTTTCGCTTGCCTGATTCCGATATGGAAATGCTGGGCCTGAAAGACTTCAAGGGCAAGAACCTGATCCTGTATTTCTATCCCAAGGACGATACGCCGGGTTGTACGATTCAGGCTATCGAGTTCAGTGAACTGGAAGAAGACCTTGCCCAGTTGAACACCGTGGTGCTCGGCGTCAGCCGGGATGACTGCATTTCCCATGCCGCATTTCGCGACAAGCATGGCCTTTCTGTCAGGCTGCTGGCCGATACCGAGGGCGAAATGTGCGAGAAATACGGGGTATGGCAGGAAAAAGAAAAGGACGGTGTAAAGAAAATGGGGATCGTTCGTTCCACTTTTATTATCGATAAACAGGGTGTATTGCGTCACGCGCTCTACAGCGTGAATCCCCGCGGCCATGCCGCTGAAGCGATGCGCCTTGTACAAACTCTGGAGCAAGCATGAAAATTGCAAAAAATACGGTTGTATCCATTCGCTACGAGCTGCGCAACAGCGAGGGCGAAGTGCTGGAACAAAGCGAAGAGGCCGTCAGCTACCTGCATGGCGGCTATGACGGAATTTTTCCGACGGTGGAAGAAGCGCTGCATGACAAGGCCGTGGGTGATAACTGCGAGATCACCCTGGAACCGGACCATGCTTTCGGCGAATACGACGCAGACCTGGTGCGGATCGAGCCGCGCAGCCAGTTTCCCGATGACCAGCTGGAAGTGGGCATGCAGTTTGAAGGTGCCGCGGATGGAACGGCGGATGGAGAAGATGAATGGATTCTCTACACCGTGACCGATGTGACCGATGACAAGGTGGTCGTGGACGGCAACCACCCCCTGGCCGGCCAGCGGCTGCTGTTCAAGTGCGAGGTCACCGAAGTACGCCCCGCCACGGCAGACGAAATCGCCCACGAGCACGCGCACGGCGAGCATGGGCATCATCATTGATAAGCGTGAGGGGTGAGGGGTGAGGGGTGAGGGGTGAGGAGTGAGGAGTAGAACCATGTTCGGAGCGGGCTTTTGACTTTTCGCCTCACCCCTCACGCCTCACCCCTCACCATTTACTACCCCATCTTCTTCAACCGGTAAACAAGCTCCAGAGCCTCCCTGGGGCTTAGCTCGTCCGGGTTCAGCTGTTTCAGCGCAGCGACTGCGGGGTGCTCCGCTTCCTCGGCGGGAGCCACTGCAAACAGATCTTGCTGCGGGCTGGCTTCCAGGCCTTGCTGTTCCAGTTGCAGCAGTCTTTTCTTCGCCTGCTGGATCACGCCTGCGGGCACGCCCGCCAGTTGCGCCACCTGCAGGCCGTAGCTCTGGCTGGCCGGGCCTTCTTCCACGCTGTGCAGAAACACGATGCGGTCGCGATGCTCCACGGCATCGAGATGCACGTTGGCGACTTGCCTGAATTCCTGCGCGAGCTGGGTCAGTTCGAAATAATGAGTGGCGAACAGGGTGTGGCAGCGGGTCTTGGCTATCAGCTGGCGCGCGATGGCCCAGGCCAGCGCCAGGCCGTCGAAGGTCGAAGTGCCGCGCCCAATTTCGTCCAGCAGCACCAGGCTGTTTTCCGTGGCGTTGTGCAGGATATTGGCGGTTTCCGTCATTTCCACCATGAAGGTGGAGCGCCCGCCGGCCAGGTCGTCGGAGGCGCCGATGCGGGTGAAAATCTGGTCCACCGGGCCGATGCGCGCGTCCTGCGCCGGGACAAAGCTGCCGCAGTAGGCCAGCAGCACGATCAGCGCGGTCTGCCGCATGTAGGTCGATTTGCCGCCCATGTTGGGGCCGGTGATGAGCAGCATCTGGCGCGTGCGGGAAAGCCGGGTGTCGTTGGCGATAAAATTTTCGGCCTGGTTTTCCACCACCAGGTGCCGCCCCGCCTGAATGTCGATCACCGCCTCCTCGCAGAATTCCGGCGCAGTCAGGTTCAGCGCCCCGGCGCGCTCGGCGAGGGCCGCCAGCACATCCAGCTCGGACACCGTGGCAGCGATGGCCTGCAAGGCGGCAAGGTGGGGCTGGAGCGTATCCAGCAGGCCTTCATACAGCAGCTTCTCGCGCGCCAGCGCGCGTTCCGAGGCGGACAGTGCCTTGTCCTCGAAGGCTTTCAGTTCGGGCGTGATGTAGCGCTCGGCATTTTTCAGGGTCTGGCGGCGGCGGTAGTCCTCCGGCACATTGTCCGCCTGGGCGCGGCTGACCTCGATGTAGAAGCCGTGCACCCGGTTGTATTCGACCTTGAGGTTGGCAATGCCGCTGCGTTCGCGCTCGCGGGCTTCCAGGTCCAGCAGGAAATCGCCGCAATTGGTCTGGATGGCGCGCAGCTCGTCCAGTTCGGCGTCAAAGCCGCTGGCGATGACGCCGCCTTCGCGCAGCACGCTGCTGGGCTCGTCCATGATCGCCAGGCGTAATGTGTCAGTGATGTGCTGCGGCGCCGTGGTGGCGAGATCGAGCTCCCTGAGGCGCGGGCTGTCGAGGCTCCCCAGGATGCCCTGCAAGCGGGGCAGCAGCGCCAGGCTGTCGCGCAGGCCGGACAGGTCGCGCGGGCGGGCGCTGCGCAGGGCGATGCGCCCGGTGATGCGCTCGATGTCCGCGCACTGCCGCAGGATTTTGTGGATGGCCTGGTGGGGTGCGGCGCCGCCATCGCCCAGCAGCGTGGCGATGGCGTCCTGGCGGCCGCGCAAGATGCCGTAATCGCGCAGCGGGTGGTGCAGCCAGTGGCGCAGGGCGCGGCTGCCCATGCCGCTGGCGCAGGTGTCGAGCAGGGACAGCAGGGTGGGCGATGTCTCGCCGCGCAAGGTTTCGCTGATTTCCAGGTTGCGCCGCGCGGCGGCGTCGAGCAGCACATAGTCGCTCTCGCGCTCCACGCGCAAACTCTGGATGTGGGGCAGCTTGCCGCATTGCGTGGTCTGGGCATACTCCAGCAAGGCGCCAGCGGCGGCAATCGCCGGATTCAGGCCGGTGCAGCCGAAACCATCCAGGTCGCGGGTGCCGAACTGGGTGATCAGCTTGTGCTGGGCGGAATCCGCATCGAACTGCCAGGGCGCCAGTGTCTTGGTGGCACATTTTGTACTGGCCAGGGCGGCATGGGTGAAGCCATCGGGATACAGTATTTCCGACGGCCCGAGCCGTTCCAGCACCGCGCCAAGCTGCTCCGGCGCCATTTCCATCAGCGTGAAGCGGCCGCTGGCCAGGTTCAGCCAGGCCGCGCCGAGCTGGTTCCGCCCCTTAACCCCCCCCGCCCCCCCCTTGTCAGGGGGGGAAGTTGAGAGGGCCAGCAGCAGGCTGTCGCGCTTGTCGTCGAGCAGGGCGGCATCGGTCAGCGTGCCGGGTGTGATGATGCGCGCCACCTTGCGCTCAACCGGGCCTTTCGAGGTGGCCGGGTCGCCCACCTGTTCGCAGATGGCCACCGTTTCACCCAGCTTGACCAGCTTGGCGAGGTATTGCTCGGCCGCGTGATAGGGAACGCCCGCCATCTTGATCGGCTCACCCGCGGAAACGCCGCGCGTGGTGAGGGTGATGCCCAGCAACCGGGCTGCCCGCTCCGCATCACTGAAAAACAGCTCGTAAAAATCCCCCATGCGGTAAAACAGCAGCATGCCGGGGTGTTCCGCCTTGATGCGCAGGTATTGCACCATCATCGGCGTGTGTTTTTCAATGCCCTGGGAAGGGTCTTGTTTTGTCTTATCTAACAATTTGTTACGATACCCACGGTGAGATCAGGATTGGCCGGCTGGAAAGACGTATTTTATCCGAACTGCGGCAGCCGAAGCAGAAATGTCAATGTTGTGTTGCTACGCAACGCCTGGCGGGTTACGCAAAAAACGCTAACCCACCCTACATTGCTGTTCCTGTCCGGTTTTGATGCGAAATGAGTTAACAGGCCCTAAATGAACAATTTGAAAATGAGCATGCAGCCGCCTCTGACCAAACGGCGTTCCTTTCTGTTTCGCTGGCGGATTCTTGCCGCCGGGCTATTGGCTCTCGGTGCGCTTCTTGCCTACAACCTTTACCTTGACCATGTTCATGTCGATACGGTTGAGCGGGAGGTGCTGTCCGCGCAGGCCAGGGTGGTGGATGAAAACATGGCGAGCCAGCTGGATTCGATCAATCGGGCGCTGGCGGGCATTCGCAATGAGCTGCCGCGCTGGGAGCGGCTGAAGGACGGCAGGGAACAGGCCACGCATCGCCTGAAAGCGCTCAGCGAAGCAATGACCGGCGTGCGCACCATGCTGGTTCTGGATGCCCGGGGCATCGTGACCATTTCCAACCGGGAACAGCTGATTGGGCGTGATTTCAACCAGCGCGAATACTTTCAGATGCCGCTGCGCGACCCCGATCCGGAAACCCTCTATGTCAGCCCTCCGTTCAGGACCGTGCTCGGGGTTTTCGCCATCACCGTGTCGCGCGCCATCATTGGCCTGGATGGGCGGTTCGCGGGCATTGTTTGCGCCACCCTGGACCCCGAGGAATTCGAGGTGCTGATAAATTCGGTGCGTTATGCGCCGGAAGTGTGGTCAGCCCTGGCACATGGCGACGGCAGGTTGTTCATGATGACGCCGGAGCGGAAGGGAGTGCCGGGCCTGGACCTGGCCAAACCCGGCACTTTTTTTACCCGCCACCGGGATAGCGGCAGGCAGGCCAATACGATGAGTGGCATCGTTTATGCCACTGGCGATGAGCGCATGATCTCGCTGCGCACCATCCAGCCGCCGGCATTGCGCATGAACAAGCCCATGGTGGTGGCCGTGGCGCGCGACATGGACGCCATCTTTGCCTCCTGGCGCCGCGATGCGTATTTGCAGGGCGGCTTGTATGTTTCCCTGGTGCTGGTCTGTGTGATCGGCCTGTTTTTTTACCAGCGCCGCCAGCGCGATTACGATCTGCTGGCCGCCAGCCAGGAGGAAGCGCAACGGAAAGCGGCCGAGCGCCTCAAGCTGGCGACCGAGGCCGCCGGGGTGGGGGTGTGGGAATATGACCTGGCGAGCGGAGAACTCGTCTGGGATGATTCCATGTTTGCCATCTATGGCATGGATCCTGCGTTGTTTACCCATGTCTACGAGGCATGGCGTAACAGCGTGTTGCCGGAGGATATCGAGCTGGCCGAAGCCGTAACCAGGGAAGCGGTTGAACAG
Source organism: Sulfuricella sp. (assembly GCA_041651995.1). Lineage (NCBI taxonomy): Bacteria > Pseudomonadati > Pseudomonadota > Betaproteobacteria > Nitrosomonadales > Sulfuricellaceae > Sulfuricella > Sulfuricella sp. The sequence goes on from JBAZID010000007.1 coordinate 6,688, forward strand.
GGCCAGCCCTTCGACAGTTGCTTCCGCATTCGCCGCGGAGATGGACAGATACGCAGTATTCGCTCCATAGCGAGGGTTCATCACGATGAGTCCGGCCGGGCTGTGCGCATGGTCGGCACCAACGAGGACATCACCGATCGCAAGCAGGCCGAGGACGCCTTGCGGGCCAGCCAGGCCTCGCTGAAGGCCTTGCTGGACAACACGCCTTATCTGATGTGGCTGAAGGATACCGGCAGCCGTTTTGTCGCGGTCAACAAGGCCTTTGTTCTCTCCAGCGGAAAAGCCAGCGCGGCGGAAATCATCGGTAAAACAGATTTCGACCTTTGGCCGGAGGAACTGGCTGAGCGCTATCGGGCGGAAGACGTCGAGGTGATGACCACCTTGCAGCAGAAACTGGTCGAGGAACAGGAAATCCATCTTGGGCAGCCTTGCTGGATGGAAACCTTCAAGACGCCCATTCTGAATCAGGATGGCCAGCTGCTGGGGACGGCCGGTTTTGCCCAGGACACCAGCGAGCGCAGGGAAAGGGAGCGGCAGCGCCTGGCCGACGCGGTGGCACACCGCGATACCCTGGTGCGCGAGGTGCATCACCGCATCAAGAACAATCTGCAAAGCGTGGCCGGCCTGCTGAGGCTGGAACTGGGCAAGTATCTGGAAATGAATCCGCGGCTTGAAACGGCGATCTGCCAGGTCTATGCCATCGCTGCGGTCCATGGCCTGCAAAGCGCCGGGCCCGAAGAGGCTATCCTCCTCTCCGATACGGTGAGAGAAATCTGCCATGGAGTTCAGGAACAATTCCAGCGCCCGGTCGTTTTCCGGGTTGAAGATGACCGGCCCGGCTTCGCGCCAGTTCAGCTCGACAAGGATGAGGCGGTTGCCGTTGCCCTGGTGCTGAATGAGCTGATTCTCAACGCGGTCAAGCATACGCCCCAGGGCGGCGTCGATCCGGTGGTGGAATTGTGGACCGATGGCTGTCGTGCCCGGGTTTCCATCCACAATAGCCTGGCCGGGGAAGAAGACTTCGATTTCGCCAGCAGCAGGGGCGTCAATACCGGCCTGCGCCTGGTGCGTTCGCTGCTGCCGAAGCAGGGGGCTGAATTACGCTATGAAAAAGACGGGGAAAATTTCATGGTGACCCGTCTGGTCCTGACAGCGCCGGTCGTTGAAGCGGTACGCCAGGGAAACTCTGAATAAGCCTGAAAACCATATTCCACCGCAAAGGGCGCAAAGTCTCATGTAGGTTGGGTTAGGCGCGGTTTTTGCGCCGTAACCCAACAAACCCGAACATCAAGAACAGGTTTTGAAGTTTGGGTTTGTTGGGTTACGCGATAAGGCCGCTAACCCAACCTACATGGGACTTTAAGCCTCCCCTGACAAGGGGAGGTTTGGAGGGGTTTGTTTGCGAAGATTCATGTGCTACATGGCACTAGTCCTCGCTGAAATCCAGAATCACTGACCCGTCCGGCCCCCAGTTGACCTGGGTGATGCCCGGTTCCTGTTCCTCCAGGCGCTTGCGTTCGAGTTCCTGGGCTGTCATCGCGCCTTTCTCGACGCGCGCCTTGTCGGCGAGATGCAGGTTTTCCAGCATCAGGTTGCGGTAAGCCAGTGCCTGGGCAATGCTCGACACCAGCTCGTAATCGTTCCACGGCTTGTTGAGGAAGCGGTAAATCTGCGCCTCGTTGATGGCGCCGATCACGGCGTTGAGGTCGGCGTAGCCGGACAGGATCAGGCGCGCGGCATGGGGCTGGATCTCCTTGAATTCCCTGAGGAAGGCAACGCCATCCTTGCCGGGCATGCGGTAATCCGATAGCACCAGGTCCACCGCGTTGTGCTGCGCGTAATTCAGGGCCTCGGCGGCGGAGGTGAAGATCTCCACTTTGACCGGGTATTCCACGCCTTCGTATATGCACGGCGTGTTGATCAGTAAGCGGCGCAATGCCTTGAGAATGTTTTCCTCGTCATCCACCAGCATGATGCGATACATATTCAATCTCCTTTTTTGGTGCTGATGTGGAGCGTCAGGGCGCGGCCTGACGATCGCTCGAAATTGCGGATCTGCTCGATGATGACCTCGGTCAGCACGAAATCACGCGAGAGCAGCATGATGCCCTCGGAGGTGACCAGGTCGCGCGACAGACTCATGCCCGGCTTGAGCAGGGAGGGCTTGATCTCGATTTCGGCCGTGGCGGATTTGACCTGCCCGCCCATCATGGGGGCGAACACGTCCACCACTTCGGGGTCATAGCGCTTGCCGCGGCCCTCGACAATATAGGTCACGGCTTCGCTCTGTGTCAGCCGTTTGCTGAGCAGGGTGCCGATCTGCACGGCATCGTAATCATTCGCCAGCGCCAGAATACGCGCGCCGGCGGGAATCGCCAGGCCGGACAGGCCGTCCGGAAAACCCATGCCGTCCCAGCGCTCGTGGTGAGACCTGATCAGCCTGGCCGCGCCGTGCAACTGCTCAAGGCCCATGAGCGCCGCCTGGCCCGTCGCGGGGTGGCGCAGCACTTCATCGCGCTCTTCCCCGGCCAGGGTGACGAAGGGTTTGGTCAGCACCTTGTCGGGCAGGCCGATCTTGCCGATATCATGCAGCAGGGCGGCGGCGAAAATGTCATTGACTTCGCTGTCGGAGAGATTCATGCGCTTGGCCAGGGTGCGCGCCAGGTCGGCCACGCGCCTGGAATGTCCGGCCAGGCTGCGCTCCCTGAGCTCGATCAGGTTGGAAAAGACCTTGAGCGAGGTGATGAAGTTTTCCTTCAGCTTCTTGTTGGCCAGCTCGAGAAACCCCATGGTCTGGCGGACTTCCTGGGTACGTTCCTGCACCTTGGCTTCCAGATTGGCATTCAGCTCCTTGAGTTCCTCGTTCTGGCGCAGCGCCAGTTCTTCCAGCCGCAGTTTTTCACGCTCGAGGTTCTTCAGTTCCAGGGCCTGCTTCACCAGCAGAACGATGTCGTCGTCGTTCCACGGCTTGGCGACATAGCGGTATATCTCACCCTTGTTGATGGCGGCAATGGTGGAGCTCACGTCGGCATAGCCGGTCAGCAGGATGCGCATGGTGTCGGGCCACTTCTGGCGCACCTGTTCGAGGAACTGGGCGCCGTCCATATTGGGCATGCGCATGTCCGAGATCACCAGGTCCACCGGCTCGCGTTCGAGCACCTCCAGGCCGGGTGCACCGCCTTCAGCGGTATGTATCTTGTAGCCATGGGGGCGGAACAGGCGGCGCAAGGCGCTGAGAATATTGGGTTCGTCATCCACGAACAGCAAGGTGGCGGAAGAGGATGGCTGGTCCGGGCTGGGCTGTATATCACTCATGAGGCTTTCTCTGCTTGTTTCACCGGCAGCCGGACACGGAATGTCGTGCCCACGCCGGGCGTGCTCTCCACCTGGATGAGCCCATGGTGGTTCGTCACGATACCATAGGATAGCGACAATCCAAGTCCGGTGCCTTTTCCGACCGGCTTGGTGGTGAAGAAAGGTTCAAAAATGCGCTTGAGATTCGCCGCATCAATCCCCTTGCCGGTGTCGGTGACTTCCACCCACACCTGATCACCTTCCTGGCCGGTACGGATGGTGATGGTGCCGCGGTTTTCGATGGCATGGCCCGCGTTGACCAGCAGATTCATGAACACCTGGTTCAACTGCGAGGGGATGCATTCGACTTCGGGCAATACGCCGTATTCCTTGACCACTTCCGCCTTGTACTTGAGTTCGTTCCACACGATGTTGAGCGTGCTGTCCAGGCCCTTATGCAAATCGCTCCACTGCCATTCCGCCTCATCCACATGGGAGAAATCCTTGAGGTCCTGCACGATCTTTTTCACCCGGACAATGCCTTCCTTGGACTCGTGCATGAGGGAGGGAATGTCCTCCTTGAGGAAGGGAAGATCGAGGGAGTCCTTGTAGGCCCTGATCCTGGAGAGGCTGGCGCTGTTGGGCGGGAATTCGCCCTCGGCGCTTTCGAACAGGTCGAGCATGGAAAACAGGTCGTGAATGTATTTTTCCAGCGTACCGAAGTTGGAATACACATAACCGATCGGATTGTTGATCTCGTGCGCCACGCCCGCCGCCAGCTGGCCGATGGAAGCCATCTTCTCGGATTGCAGCAACTGGCCCTGGGCCTCCTGCAGTTTCGTGATCAGATTCTGCTGCTCCGCCCGTTCCCGGGACAGGGCCTGATTGGTGTCGCGCAGGCTGGCCATCAGTTCGCCCCGCTCCAGGATATGCTCCACTTCGCGCGCGACCATCTCCACCAGCATTTCGTCCTGATCCGTGAAAGGTACCCCGCCGTCCTTGTCCGTCAGGTAAATCACGCCCCGGGTCACGCCGCTGACATTGAGCGGCACCCCCAGCAGGCTGTTCATCGGCGGGTGGCCGGGCGGGAAGCCGCAGGAGCGCGGGTCATCGGCAATGCGGTTGATGCGCGTGATGGTGTTTTCTCGGTAAAACGCCTGGAGCAGGCCCTTGCCCACCGGATAGGGGCCGATTTTCTGCCGCTCTTCCTCGGAGATGCCTTCGGTCAGGAATTGCTGTAGCTTGCCGCCTGCGTCGAAGCGGCCGATCGCGCCGTATTTCGCGCCGGTCAGGGACATCGCGTCGCTCAGAACGCTGTGGTAAAAGGCATCCGCATCGCCGCTGCCGGAAAAGCTCGCATCGGCATGCCGCACCTGTTCCATGGTGTCGTGGTAGAGCACCATGCGCACATTCGCCTCCGCCAGCGAGTCCATCTTCTGTTCGTTGTCCAGTTCCGCCTGCCTGAGCTGGGCATGCGTCTTTTCCAGGTCGCGGCTGGCTGCCTGCAATGCCACAAAGCTGGATTTGAGCTCGTCGTGCGCCTGCATGAGCTCACTGGTGTCACGTATCGAGGCGATGAACAGGCGCCTGCCGTCCAGCTGCATTTCACCCAGCGTCATTTCCATGGGGAACACCGAACCATCCTTGCGCAAACCCCGCAGCTCGCGCGGGCCGTGGCCGATCACCCGGGCCAGGCCGCTGTCCAGATACCTGCGCATGCCTTCATCATGCTTGCTGCGGTCAGATTCCGGCATCAGCATGTTGACATTTCTGCCGATGACCTCGGCTGCGGAATAACCAAAAATCCGGGCGGCGGCATAATTGCATGATTCGATCACACCCTCCTCATCGGTGGTGACAATCCCGTCCGCCGTGTTGTCCAGAATGCCATGCACCCGCGTTCTGGCATTCACCACCTCGCGCAGCAGCGGCCCCATCCGCCAGCGCAGCAGGGCAAAACCGAGCGCCAGCAGCGCGGCGAGGAAAGGAACGATCCACAGCAAATTCCCGCGGATCGGCTGCAGCAACTCGTTCCGGTCGATTTTCACCACCATCCCCAGCCCGCTGTCGCCCACCGGGCTGTAGGCGTCGAATACTTCATGGCCACGATAGTCGAGCGTGGTGTTCACCCCGCTTTTCCCCTCTATGGCCAGGCTCAGGGGCAACCACTCGCCAGCTATGCTGCGCGGACTATCGAAAGGCTGCGGGCGGTGACGGGTGGGAAAGCAGCGCATCTGCCCGGCCGACAGGGCCGCGCAGAGCGCAATCTCCCCGGTTTTGCCGCTGCCGCGGTAATCAAGAAAGCTGGCGGTGAGGGTGGTCAGCGGGTGCTCCGTCCTGACTGTCCCGATTTTTGCCCCATTCTGCTGCATCGTCGCGGCCAGGCCGAGGTAAAAACCGTCATGCCAGATCAGGGTCGCGTTTTCCGGGTGGCGCAGGCTTACGCTGAACGGCTGGCGCAGAAATTCCCCGTTCATGGCCACCAGCTCGCCGCGCGCGTCGTACAACGCCAGCGCCGAAAGCTTCTGGTCGCGACGAACGGCATCCAGCACCACGCCGATTTCGCGCCGGGTTTCCTCATCCGCCGAGCCGGTGTTTATTGCCGCCATCATCCTGCCGAGATGCGGCCGCCGGTTGGCGATGCCATCGGCGATGGCAATGCCGCTATCGATTTCGTGGTGGAACAATACTGCCCGGTCGTTGAGCGTGCGCTCCAGGCCGTTTTCCAGCTTGGCCCTTAACTGCTGCGCCAGTACGGCGAACAGGATGGCCCCGGTGACCAGCACGGTGAGCACCAGGATTGCGGCGGCCAGCGCGCTGATGCGCCTTTCCTCGCCTTTTTCACCGAAAACGGTATCAAATATCTTTTTCTTGGTTTCAGTCACGGCACGCAAGATCCTCTTGTTTATTCACCCGGCCCTCAAATTCACGGGTAGGAGCGGCGCCCTTGTCCTCGGGTGCTTTGGCCGGGGGCTCGCCGCGATCCCTCGGCTCCGTGAGCGGAGCCGAGGCAATATCGGCCCGGGGGCGGGCCTCCAACATCCCCGGATATTCAAGGGCCGGATCAATCGCTTTCCTGTTTTACGGCCTGCCGCAGCGGCAGCCATACGCGGAAGGTCGTCCCCTGGCCCGGCGTGCTGTCCACCTCGATCTGGCCGTGGTGTTTTTTCACGATGCCATAGGACAGGGACAAGCCCAGCCCGGTGCCCTTGCCCACCGGTTTAGTGGTGAAAAAGGGATCGAAGATGCGGTTGAGATGTTCAGGCGCAATGCCCTTGCCGCTGTCGGCCACTTCCACCCACACCTGTTCGCCCGCCTGGCCGGTGCGCAGGGTGATGGTGCCGTGGTTCTCGATGGCGTGCGCGGCATTGACCATGAGGTTCATGAATACCTGGTTGAGCTGCGAGGGCAAGCACTCGATTTCCGGCAGATTGCCATATTCCTTGACCACTTCGGCCTTGTACTTGAGCTCGTTCCACACGATGTTTAGCGTGCTCTCCAGCCCCTGATGCAGATCGGTGATTTGCCATTCGGACTGGTCCACGTGGGAAAAGGTTTTCAGGTCGAGGACGATTTTCTTGACCCGCTCCAGCCCTTCCTTCGATTCCGCCAGGAGGTCGTGCAAATCCTCGCGCAGATAGGTGAGGTTGACCTTCTCCTTGAGCGCCCGCAATGCCAGCAGTTCCGGCGCATCACCGGAGAGGGTGCCATCGAGCTGCTCGTAGGCATCGAGCAGGGACAGCAGATCGTTCACATAGCGCCCCAGGGCGCTGATGTTGGAAGCCACATAACCGACCGGATTGTTGATTTCATGCGCCACACCGGCGGCAAGCTGGCCGATGGAAGCCATTTTTTCCGCCTGCAGCAACTGGCCCTGCGCCTCCTCCAGTTTCTGGTTGCTTGCCTGCAACTCCGCAATGCGCCGCTGCTGATCGAGCTGCAGCTGGATATTTTCCAGTGCCAGGCTGGCAAGATTGAGCACGGCGGTGCCCTGTTCGCGGTCGCTGTCGCCAAAGGCCGTTTTGTCCGCCGGGCGGTTCACGCTCAGGGCGCCAATCACCCGTTCGCGCAGCTTGAGCGGCCAGCACAAGGCCGAGCTTGGCGCTGCCTGCTCGCGCCGGCGCTGGATGCCCGGATATTTCTGCGGGTCGAGATCGCCATTGATCAGGAGCGGCTGGCCCTGCTGGGCAACCCAGCCCAGCACGCCGCTGCCCAGGGGAACCGTGCCGCCGATCACGCCCGGCGGCAATTCCATCCCGGCGACAATGGTGAGCATCGACTGGTCCTCGTTCAACAAGGCCAGCGAGCCGCTGCGGGCATCGAAACCGGCAACGATGTGGGCCAGCAGTTGCTGATAGATTTCGTCCGGTTTTTCCAGCAGCAGCGGGGATTGCCCGAGGCGATACAGGTCGTAGATCCACGACAGTTTGGTCATGCGGTCGAGCGCCATGGAATCTCCTCAGGCCAGCATCTGATTTTTGGCGGCTTCCACCTGCTCCGGCTGCGGCAGGCATTTTTCCAGCCGCTCCCGGTCCAGCTTCAAGGCATTGCTCAGGGCGGGTGGAATATGCGCGAACCATTGGTCCGCCGGCACTTGTTCTTCGCCCAGCCGCGCCAGTATCGCGGCGGCCTGCACGATGCCCGTCAGCAGCTGGAACGGCTGGTATTCGGGCTGGTAGTGGCGGCGAATCGCCTCCTCGATGACGGGCGGAAATTTCCAGCGGCGCGCCACCTCGGCGCCGAGTTCGGCATGATCGAAGCCCAGGGCGGCGCGCTCGGCCTCGATCAGGCCGTTTTCGCCCGCCTCCGTGGCCTGCCACAAGGCGGCGAAGCGCTCGTGGTCGCATACGTCCAGCACCATGATGCCGATGTCGTGCAGCAATCCGGCGGAGAAGGCCGTTTCGCTATCCTGGCGCAGGCATTTGGCCACGGCCCGGGCGTAGGTGGCGGTGTCCAGACTGCGCTGCCAGTGCCGCCTGTGGTCCACGCAGGCCGGGCTGGCGGTTGCGAAGGCATCGATGATGCCAGCGGACAGCACCAGGCTGCGCACCGTGCTGAAACCCAGTACCACCACGGCTTCCTGGATCGAGCCCACCTGGCGCGGCAGGCCGTAGAAGGCCGAATTGGCGACGCGCAACACCTTGGCGGTGAGCGCCTGATCCTGGCCGATTTTCTGCGCCAGATGCTGGCTGTCGAGCTCGGGATTGTCGAAGTTGCTGATCAGCTCCTGCACCACGGCGGGAATGGACGGCAACTGATGCAGATTGTTGAGAATTTCATTCATCGTGTTCTACCTGTTAAATTTCCGGGATGTAGGTCGGGCTTCAGCCCGAAATGTCGGGCTGAAGCCCGACCTACAGTCTCAAGTTGACTGCTCTGGTTGCTGCTGTGGCGAGAATGCCAGCACCATGCCCTGGGAATGGGACAGGCGGCCCATCGTGGTTTGCCAGCAGTGCATGGAGGTGCCGTCGGGCAGGGTAACGATGGCGTCCCCCGTGCAGGCCTGCAGCTCGGGTGGAATCAGCGCCTGGGCGGCCTCTCCCAGCAGCGCTTGCTCCCCGCCGCGGCCGAGCAGGTGATGGGCCATGGAATTGGCCACTACGATCACGCCTTCGTTGTCGATGCCGATCACGGCGACCGGCAGGGCTTCCAGAATCTCCTGCGAAACCTGCAGCATTTTCAGGTTGCGCGTCAGCTCGCGCGTTTTTTCCACCACGCGCTGTTCCATCTCGTTGTTGAGGCGGTGGTTCTCGCGCTTCATCTCGTAGCGCTGGAAGGCTTCCTCGATGTTGGCGCGCAGCAGCTCGTCCTCCCAGGGCTTGGTGAGGAACTTGTAGATGGCGCCCCGGTTGATGGCGTCCGTGATCGAATTCAGCTCGGTATAGCCGGAGAGCACGATGCGTATCGTGTCCGGGTAGCGGTCACGCACCTGCATGAGAAATTCCGAGCCGGTCATTTCCGGCATGCGCTGGTCGGAGACGATCACCCCGACTTCATTCTGCGCCAGCAGCTCCAGTCCTTCCTTGCCGCTGCCGGCGCGCAGGATGTGGTAGCCAAGCGGGCGCAGCAGCCGGGTCAGGGCGGAGAGGATGTTGGCCTCGTCGTCCACCAGCAGAATGGTGCGTTCCGGTTTTCCGGGCGTGACATTGATCATTTTATCTTTTCTCCGTTGTGCTCAGCGTTCTGCATTCCTGCTGTCTGCATTTTATCCTGCTTGGCCTCGTGGACCACGAAAGCTTCATGAATCTGCGCGCGTATCTGATCATCTTCCCAGGGCTTGCTGAGAAACCTGAAAATGGCGCCGCGGTTGATGGCCTCGGTCACCAGCGCCAGATCGGTATAGCCGGACAGCACGATGCGAATGGTGTCCGGATACATTTCCTTGACCCGGCAGAGAAATTCGGTGCCCTTCATGCCCGGCATGCGCTGGTCGGAAACAATCACCTGCACCTCGTTGAGCGCCAGCAGTTCCAGTCCTTCTTCCGCGCTGCTGGCTTTCAGGATGCGATAACCCTGGCCGCGCAGCACACGTTGCAGGGCATTGAGGATGAATGCCTCGTCATCGACCAGCAGCAGGGTGCGCACGCTGGCGGAGGGTTCCGCGCCGTGCGCATCCAGCATGCGCCCCGCGCGCTGCATGGCGGCGAATTCCCCGGCGGGCACCGGGCGGCTGAAAAAGAAGCCCTGCATTCTGTCGCAGCGGTGCCGCCGCAGCAGGCTGAGCTGTGCCTCGGTTTCGACGCCTTCGGCGATCACGCCGAGTTTCAGGCTGTGTGCCAGGGAAATGACGGACAGCGCGATGGCGGCAACATCCGGGTCGGTGGTGATGTCATGCACGAAAGAGCGGTCGATTTTCAGGGTGTCGATCGGGAAGCGCTTGAGATAATTCAGGCTGGAATAGCCGGTGCCGAAATCGTCGAGCGAGACCTTGACGCCGATTTCCTTTAATTGCCGCAGGATGGCGATGGTCTGGTCCGGGTTGCGCATCGCCGCGCTTTCGGTCACTTCCAGATCCAGGCAGCGAGCCTCGACTTCATTCTGGCGCAGCGCCTGTTCGACTACGCGGGACAGGTTTTCCTGCTGGAACTGGCGCGCCGAGACGTTCACGGACAGGACCATGTCCGGCAGCCCCTCGTCCTGCCAGGCCTTGAGCTGGCGGCACGCGGTTTCGATCACCCATTCCCCGATCGGCACGATCAGGCCGGTTTCCTCGGCCAGCGGTATGAAATCGGCGGGGGAGACCATGCCCAGCACCGGGTGGTTCCAGCGGATCAGCGCCTCGGCGCCGATCACGCGCCCGCTTTGCAGATCGGCCTGGGGCTGGTAATGCAGCACCAGTTCGCCCTGCTTCAGGGCGCCGCGCAGGCGGGTTTCGAGTTCAAGCCGTTCGAGCGTGCGGGCGTTGAATTCCGGCGAGTAGAACTGAAAGCTGTTGCGCCCCAGATCCTTGGCGCGGTACATCGCCACGTCCGCGTTTTTCATCAGATCGGCAGCCTGCTCGCCATCCTTGGGGTAGAGCGCCACACCCAGGCTGGCGGTGACGATCATGTCGTGACAATCCAGTTTCATGGGCGTTGCCACGGTCTCGATCAGGTGACGCGCCAGGGTGGCGGCATCGTCCTCGCTCGCCATGTCCGACATCACCACCATGAATTCGTCCCCGCCCAGCCGTGCCACGGTGTCGCCGGGGCGCACGCAGCGCGACAGGCGCCCGCCGACCTCGCGGATCAGGGCGTCGCCACAGGCGTGGCCGAGGGTGTCGTTGACCAGCTTGAAGCGGTCGATGTCGATCATCATGACCGCCACCAGCCGCCCGGCGCGGCGGGCGAACACGATCGCCTGTTCCAGCCGGTCGCCCAGCAGGCTGCGGTTGGCCAGCCCGGTGAGCGCATCGTGGGTAGCCTGGTGTTCGAGCTGCGCCTGATAGTTCAGGCGCTCGCTGGCATCGTTCTGCACGCCGATGAAATGCGTGACCCGGTTCTGCTCATCGCGTACCGGCGCGATCAGCAGCTCGTTCCAGAACATGCTGCCGTCCTTGCGGTAATTGCGCAGCACCGCGCGGCCCTCGCGCTGTTCGCGGATGGCGCTGCGCAATTCGAGAACGTCCGGCTGGTCGCGGTCGCCGTTCTGGAGGAAGCTGCAATTGCGCCCCAGCACTTCTTCCCGGCTGTAGCCGGTAATGCGCTCGAAGGCGGAGTTGACGTAGATCAGCGGGTTGTGCGGCTGGGTCGCGTCGGTGATCAGGATGGCGTTGAAGGTGGAGTCGATGGCGCGCTCCAGCAGGCGCAGTCTTTCCTGCTGCTGCTTGTGCGTGGCTTCAGTCATGGGCCTGCCGCCTGATGGGGAGCCGGATGCGCACCAGGGTTCCCTTGCCGGGCGTGCTTTCCGCCTCGATCCGGCCCTGATGCTGGGCGATGATGTTGAAGGCGGCGGACAGCCCCAGCCCGGTGCCCGTACCCACCGGCCGGGTGGTGAAGAAGGGCTCGAAAATGCGCGGCAGGATGTCCGGCGCGATGCCGCTGCCGCTGTCGCTGATTTCCACCCTCACCTGTTCGCCTTCCTGTCCGGTGCGCACCCGGATGACGCCCTTGCCCTCGATGGACTGGGCGGCATTGAGCAGGATGTTCATGAAGGCCTGGTTCAGTTGCGAGGGCTGGCATTCGATTTCCGGCGTTTCGCCATATTCCCGCACGATTTCGATCTTGCCCGAGATGGCGCCGCGCAATACCTCCAGGGTGCTGTCGAGGCAGCGCGGCAGGGTTTCCCACTGCCAGTTGCTGTCGCCATCGATGTGCGCGAAATCGCGCAGGTTCTGCACGATATCTTTCACCCGCGCGATGCCCGTGCGGCTTTCCCCCAGCAGCAGGGGAATGTCCTGGCGGAGAAAATCCAGGTCGAGTTCCTGCCACAGCGCCTCCAGGCGAGTTGCCTCTTCGCCCCGCGCGCACGCATCCAGGGCGCTGAACAGGTCGCGCAGGTAGCCCTCCAGCGAAGTCAGGTTGGAATACACGAAGCCGATGGGATTGTTGATCTCGTGCGCCACGCCCGCCGCGAGCTGGCCGATGCTGGCCATTTTTTCAGTTTGCACCAGCTGGCTTTGCGCCAGCGCCAGGAGCTGGTTCTTGCGCACCAGATCGCGCTCGATCTGCGCCATTTCCTCGTTCAGTTCGATCACCGAGCGGTTCAGCCGGGACAACTCGCGCACATCGTGCTCGGCCACGAGAAAGAGCCGCTCTCCCTCGCGGTAGACCATGCCATGCACGGAATACACAGCGGAAAGCGGCCCGATATTGAGAATCCCGCGATAAGCCACGCCATCCTCGCTCAGGGTGGCGGCGAGGCGGGAAAAGGGCGGATTGACGAACAGGCCGGAGACGTCCCATTCCCCGGCCGGCATGGCATCGCGTTCGCCCAGCATGAGAAAGCCGCGGTTGGCGTCGAGCAGCACGCCGTTGCCGTCGCATACGGCATACACCAGCGCGCTCAGCTCGCGCAGCGCGTCCTGGATGATGACGGGCGCGGCGTTCACATTGCCTCCTTCAGGCTGTCGCCGGCATGGGCGGCCCACAGGTCCGCGCCCAGCGCTTTCCACAATCCTTCCGCCTGGTTGGTGGCCAGTCCGCCGGCCAGGATGGCGGGGCACTGCGTTCCGAGTTCGGCGCGCAACTGTTCGACCAGCGCGCGGGCGGGCTTGATCTGGCCCGGCAGGGAGAGCGACAGGCCGAGCAGCTCCGGACGCCACTGCGCCACCTGGGCGAGCAGGTCCTTGCCCGGCACATCGGCGCCGAGAAACTGCACTTCCCATCCCGCCACCTCGAAGGCGTCGGACACCATGCGCAGCCCCAGGCTGTGCTGGTTGCCGGGCGCGCAGGCGAACAGCGCCCTGCGATTCAGGGGGGCGGCAAAATCGGCCTGGGCGAAAGCGCGCGCCATCACGGTCTGGGAAATCGCCGTCGCCAGGTGCTCCTGCGCCACGCTGATGCGGTTGTTTTGCCACAGCGCGCCGATTTCATACATCGCCGGCTGGATCACGCCCATGCCTATCTCGACCAGGCTGGTTTGCCGCGCCATCACCTCGAGCACGGTATTCGTCGCACCGGCCCGGTTGCCCGCGAGCAGGGCCTGAAGATAGTCGGCGCTTTGCGGCAGGCTGGGCGGCAGGAGACGCTGGTAGGCGGGGGCTTCGGCCACGCCGGGCGCGCCGGACAATGCCGCGATGCCCGCCTGCAACACGCTGTCCACGGCCGGGAGGTCGGCCGGGAGCAGACGTTCGCGAAAAAACTCCTGCAGCAGATGCAGCGATTCGGCCACGTGCCCGCCCGGCACGCCGCGGCTTTCCAGAACGGCATGCAGCCAGCGCGCGTAGTCGCTGAAGGGCGCGGGGCTGGCGCAGTTCAGGGCGGCGAGCAGGTATTCGAGATGGCGCTGGAGATCATCGCGGCAGGCGTTGCGCCCCTGTTCCCCGAAGCGTTGCAACAGCTCGGGGTGGCGCGCGTAAATCTGCCGGGTCACGGCGGCAACCGCCTCCGCAGCCAGGTTCTCGACCCCGGCCAGGGCTCCGGCTGTGAGCGCGGGGGTGATCGAGGCTGATTTTTCCATCCGCCCGCTCATTCGGCCACGAGTTCGAACAGGCGGATGGCCGTGCTTTTCGGCACCAGTTTCAGCCCCTTGGGGATGCCGGCATGGGAGTCGTGGAAAGCATGGCTGCGGTGCCAGGTTTCAAAGTCGGCGGCGGTCCGCCACCAGGTCAGCAGCCAGAATTCGCGCGGCTGGTCGAGCGGGCTGACCACCTCCATGCGGATGAAGCCCGGCACCTGGTCCACCTGGTGCGGGCGCTGCATGAAAGCTGTCCGTACTTCATCGGCCATGTCGCTGGCCAGGGTGAAATGGCTCGTGGCAAGAATCATTACGGCTGTCCTGAAATTATGCGCTGGAACCACGGGGGCTGGGTGGTCACAGTGAATAGCCACGGGGATGGGGTGGCTGGGTTTTGTGTCAATATATACCATTTTTCGCTGCGGCAAATAGCCGCATGAGAAAATGGGCGGGGTTTTTGGCCCCTCTCCCCAACCCCTCTCCCCAACCCCTCTCCCCAACCCCTCTCCCCAACCCCTCTCCCGCAAGGGGAGAGGGGCTTTATGTGCCGGTCAGGTTTTCACTCCCCTCCCCCCTCGAGGGGGAGGGGCTGGGGGAGAGGGGGGAACTTTCTTCAACTCGGCCATAACTACCTCAAGAACACCCTCGGCATTGTGCAAAATCTCGTTATTCCAGAAGCGCAGCAAGCTGAAGCCCTGTGACTTCAGCCACGCATCGCGTGTCGCATCCGCCGGGGCCCCATTGTGTTGCCCGCCATCGGCCTCGATTACCAGGCGGGCGCCAAAATGGACAAAATCCACCACATAGGGGCCAATCGGTTGCTGCCGTCTGAATTTTTCGCCCGCCAGCCGGTGTGCGCGCAAATGCCGCCACAGCAGGGTTTCTGCCTCGGTCATTTGGTGCCGCAGGGTTTTTGCGAATTGCCGCTGTTCCATTGTTTCCTCTCCTTAACCCCTCTCCCCAACCCCTCTGATGTAACTACTAACCAATCGACTAAGCTGCCAAAAAACGGCAGCAAGTCGCTGGTTATCCCGCAAGGGGAGAGGGGCTTTATGTGCCGGTCAGGTTTTCACTCCCCTCCCCCCTCGCGGGGGAGGGGCTGGGGGAGAGGGGCTATTGAAAATCCATGCGCCTTATTCCTCGTGCTCAACTGCGCTTCAGGACGGGCGGTGTCAGGCACACTTCGGCACTGAAGCGCTCGGCGTCGTGTTCAAGGGCAAATGCCGCGCCATCGGCTTGCAACAGCGCCTTGACCAGTTCCAGGCCGGAGGCGCGGATGGGTTGCGGCAGTTCGCGGGCCGGATTGGTGATGCGGATGACGACCTTGTTTCGCTCTCCCGAGAGTGCGATGTCCACCGGGCCGGTGCTGAATTTTCTGGCGTTCACCAGGAGTTCGTTGAGTGCCAGGGCGAGCGGCACGGATTCGTCGCGGCTGATGACGGGCGGGAAATCCAGTGCATTGCCAATATGGGTGGCATGGCCGGAAGAAATCAGTTCGTCGACTGCGTGGCTGATGGCGGCGACCATTTCCACCAGGCCGATTTCCTCGCCCGCCGCCTTGCCTTGCAGGCCGTGGACCATCGCGACGGTGTTGATCTGGGCAATGGTTTCCTCAAGGATGGCATTGCATGGGCTGCCTTCGTGGCGTTGCCGGCGCAACAGGCCCACCACGCCCTGAAGATGGTTCTTGATGCGGTGATGCACTTCGCGCACCAGGGCTTTTTTCTGGGCGGCATCTTGCGCCTGGCGGAATTCCTCGGCGCGCTTGGCCTGGTCGATATTTTCGACCATCCCCAGGCCGAACAGGGGTTGCCTGTTGCGGCCAAGGATGACCGCGGCGTGAAGCTTTCCCCATACCAGGCTGCCGTCCTTCCTGACATAGCGTTTTTCCGCAACATAATGGGAAATGGCGCCGCTCAATAGTTGCTTCACGTTTTCAACGCTGCTGTCCAGGTCTTCCGGGTAGGTGATATCGGCATTGGTTCTGGTCAGGAGTTCGTCCCTGCTGTAGCCCAGCATTTTGCACAGTGCCGGATTGGCCTCGGAGATGAGGCGGTCCTGACCAACCAGCCCCAGGCCAATCGGGGCGCGTTCAAACAGCTGGCGGTACTTTTCCTCGCTGAAGCGCAGTTTTTCTTCCTGCTCCCGGCGCGTGGTGATGTCCTCCGTCACCGCGCCGATGCGGTAGACGCCGCCTTTTTCGTCGCGGATCGGGAAAGTTCGCGTCCACAGCCAGCGCATCCCGCCATCCTGGCGCAACAGGCGATATTCCTCGTCCATGGCGTGTTCGTCGCGCCACATGCGCTGCATCGCCGCCGTCATCCGCTCGCGGTCGCCGGGGTGAATGCCGGCCAGCAGCATGCGCGGCCTTTTGTACACCAGGGCGCGGGCGCGCCCCCAGATGCTTTCGAACGCCGGGCTGACGTAGAGAAAACGCTCGCTCGCCACTTCGCCGATCCACAGCATGGGTTGCAGGTTTTCCGTGATCTGGCGGAATTGCTCCTCGCTCTGGCGCAGCGCTTCCTCGTTCTGGCGCTGCACGGTCATGTCGCGACCGTTTGCCACGATGAGGGTGCGGCCTTCCGATTCGATGGCGCGCAGGCGTACTTCCACAGGGTACAGCGAGCCATCGCGGCGCTTGTGAAAGGAGTCGATGATGCCGGAACGGTCGGGGCTGGCGATGATTTCGTCGAGGCGCGCGGCGACCATCTCCTTGTTGAAATAGGGCGCGATGTCGTGCGGCCCCATTTGCAGCAGCTCCTCGCGGCTGTAGCCGAGGCGGTCGCAGGCGGTCTGATTGGCGTCGATGAAGCTCAGGCTGGCGCGATCGATCAGGAAGATGGCATCGGCGGAATGGTCCAGCGCGGTACGGAAGCGTTGCAGGGCGGCCTGGTTTTTCCGGTCTTCCTCGCGCAGTTGCCGCAGGGCCTCGTTGCTGGCGGTGAGCTCGGCGGTGCGCGCGGCGACTTGCCGTTCCAGTTCGAGCTGCGCCTCGCGATTGCCGTTCGTGCCGGGGGGTTTAGTCAAGCATCTTTCCGCTGATGATGTCCCCGGCGATCTCGGCGGTCTTGCGCCGCTGGCCGCGCGCGGCGGAGCGCAGTTTTTCGAAGGCATCCTGCTGGCCAATGCCGTGGCGTTCCATCAGGATGCCCATGGCCACGCTGATGTCGCGATTGCTGTTGAGGGCATAAGTCAGACTTTTTTCCATTTCCCTGAGATGGCGGATCTCCGCACCGCGCGTAAGGGCGGCGCGAATGGCGGGCAGGATCTGGGGAACATCAACGGGTTTGACCAGATAGCCCAGCGCCCCGGCTGCCGCTGCGTTGTCCACCGTCTCCCGGTCGTCGTAGGCGGAAAGGAAGATGAATGGCGTGCCCGTGTTTTCCTTGAGCCACTTCGCCACGTCGAGGCCGGACAGGCCGCGCATGCGCATGTCGAGAATGGCCAGGTCGGGCGTGATGTCGCCGCACAGCTCGATGGCGCGCTCGCCGCTGCCGGCCTCGATGACGGTGTAACCCGCCGTGCGCAACCCTTCCGCGAGGGAGAACAGGATCACGCGGTCGTCGTCGGCAATCAGGAGCGTTTCGGTCGGCATGTTTGACCTGCAACAAAAAGAATGGAGCATTTAATCATGTAAGGGAATCTCTGAACAAGTGGTCATTGCGAGGAACGAAGTGACGAAGCAATCTCGCAACTCTTTGAAAAACAAGATTGCTTCGCTTCGCTCGCAATGACCCCGCACACTTGATTCGACCTTCCCAAGGTACCGGGATGAAAAGCGCTTGCCCGGGATTGTGGGCTTCGGTTAAGGTTAATGGCATTAGCCAAGCGTCTTCGGACCCATCCAGATGAACCCGGATCATCCACTAGAACCAGAACATCATTGCAGGAGCGGCGCCCCCGCCGCGATTCGCGGCGGGGGCGCCGCTCCTGCGGGTAGCCGGGGAGATCACGTTGCCGCTGGCGATCTGCTGCTGTCGCTCTCGGAACAGCGGCGCGCGGTCGACAACGCGGTGATCGTGGTCGAGTCGGATATCAGCGGCGTCATCAGCTACGTCAACGACAAATTCTGTGAAATCAGCGGTTACCGCCGCGAGGATGTGATCGGGCGCGATCATCGTTTCCTCAATTCCGGCTACCATCCGCGCACCTTCTTCGATGACCTGTGGGCCACCCTGCGGCGCGGCGAGCCCTGGCAGGGCGAGATTTGCAACCGCAGCAAAAGCGGGAGCATGTTCTGGTTGCTGACCACCATCACGCCCGTGCTCGGCAGCGATGGCAAGCCGCTCAAGTTCATTTCGGTGCGGGTCGATATCACGGCGCGCAAACTGGCCGAGAACGTGCTGGTGCAGCAGGCGCAAATCATCGACCAGACCCACGACGCGATATTTTCGACCGATCTCGACGGCACGCTGGTGAGCTGGAACCGGGGGGCCGCGAAATTGTTCGGCTATTCCGCGCACGAGGCCCTCGGGCAGCCGGTGCGCTTCATCGCGCAGCGGGGCGCCGAGGGGGATTTCCAGGTCAAGGTTTTCCTTGCGCTGTTGCGCTCAGGCAGCGGGACAGTGGAAATTCCGCTGCAAAAAAAATCGGGGGAAATCTTTGCCGCGCATTTTTCCCTGACCCTGCTCCGCGATGGGGCCGGCCAGGAAATCGGCGTGGCCGGCTATGCGCTCGACATCACGGAGCGCAAGGCGGCCGAATGCGCCATGCGCGCCAGCGAGAAAAAATACCGCTCGCTGGTGGAATCCATGCACGACTGGGTCTGGGAAATAAACGAGGATGGGGTCTATACCTATGCCAGCCCCAGGGTGCGCGAGATACTGGGCTATGAACCCGGCGAAGTGCTGGGCAAAACGCCGTTCGACCTGATGCAGCCGGAGGAGGCGGAGAGGCTGGGCGCGCATGTTTCCGCCATCATCGCCGCGCGCAAACCCATTCATCTGCTGGAAAACATCAATCTGCGCCGCGACGGAACGCCCGTCGTGCTGGAAACCAGCGCCACGCCCATTATCGATGAGCATGGCAAGTTCCGGGGCTATCAGGGGATAGACCGGGATATCACCGAACGCAAGCACTTCGAGGCCGCAGTGCAGGACAGCCAGGTGCGCCTGGCCAAGGCGCAGCAACTGGCGCGGCTCGGCAGCTGGGAATGGGATGTTGCGAGCGGCCGCATTCTCTGCTCGGATGAAATCTACCGCATTTTTGAGATAGATCCCGCTGTCGAGGTGACATTCGACCTGTTCATGGAGTACGTGCATCCCGATGATCGCGAACTGGTGGATAAGTCCGTGGTGGCGGCGCTGGCCGGAGAAATGCTCTACAGCGTGGATTTCCGCATTGTCACCGGCACGGGGCAGGAGATGATCGTCCACAGCGAGGGCGAGGTCGAATTCGATGCCGGGGGCAGGGGCGTGCGCATGTTCGGCATGCTGCAGGACATCACCGAGCGCAAGCAGATCGAGCAGGAAATCCGCGATTCGCGCGAATACCTGCGCGAACTCTCCAGCCATCTCCAGACCGTGCGCGAAGAGGAGAAAGCCGGCATTGCGCGGGAAATCCATGACGAACTGGGCGGCAACCTCACGGCGCTGAAAATGGATATTTACTGGCTTGAGCGCAAGCTGCCGCTGGAGCTGGAAGCCGTGCGGGAGAGGGTGCTTGCCATGTCCGACGTGGTGGATGCATCGGTCCATGCCATGCGCCGCATCGTGACCGAGCTGCGCCCGACGGTGCTGGACGATCTCGGCCTGCTGGCGGCGATGCAGTGGCAGGCCTCCGAATTTTCCAAGCGCTACAACATCCAGTGCAAGGTGTCGATGCATGGGGAGGAAATCGCGTTGCCGGAAGAGCTGCGCATCGCCCTGTTCCGCATTTTCCAGGAAGCGCTCACCAATGTGGCGCGCTACTCCAAGGCCAGCCAGGTGCTGGTCGACATGTGGCGCGAGCAGGACAAGATCGCCCTCGAAGTTTTCGACAACGGTATCGGCATCCCGGAAGGCGCAATCATGCAACCCACGTCTCACGGTCTTCGCGGCATGGTGGAACGGGCGCGCTCCCTGGGCGGGGCGGTGGAAATCGGCAGCGCGCTGGGCGAAGGGGTCGCGATCAGCGTGCGCATTCCGCTCCCCATAGCGGCGGAGGAAAAAGCATGATCCTGGAAAAAGCAGTTAACCACGGAGCACACGGAGGGCACGGAGAAAGGCAATCCATAGCTTTACTCCGTGGTTTCAAAACAAGGTTTTCAGCATGATCCGGGTGCTGATCGCCGACGACCACGCCATTGTGCGCCATGGGCTGAAGCAGATTCTGGCCGATTCGGGCTGCATGACGGTGGTGGCAGAGGCGGAAAACGGCATGGATGCGGTGCAGAAGGCGCGCGCGCTGAACGGCGCCGTCGACGTGGCCCTGCTGGATATCTCCATGCCCGGCAAGAGCGGCATCGATGCCCTGAAAATGATCCGGGACGAAATACCCGGGCTGCCGGTACTGATCCTCAGCATGTATCCCGAGGAGCAGTACGCGGTGCGCCTGATCCGCGCCGGCGCGGCGGGCTACATGACCAAGGAAAGCGCGCCGCAGGTGCTGGTGGAGGCCATTCTCAGGGTCGCCTCGGGCAAGAAATACATCAGCCCCAGCGTGGCCGAGATGCTTGCCGAGGAGGTCGGCGGCGGCAACAATGCCTCCCTGCATGCCAGCCTCTCCGACCGGGAATACCAGATCCTGATCCAGCTCGCCTCGGGCAAAACCGTGTCCGGCATCGCCGAGGAAATGAATCTCTCGGTCAAGACCATCAGCACCTACCGCAGCCGCATCCTGGGCAAGATGCGCCTGAAAAACAACGCCGAACTGACCCACTACGTCATTAATCATCAGCTGGTGTAGGAGGCCCGCCCCCGGGCCGATAGCATCGCTCCGCCTCCCGCTTGTAGGTGTTTGTCCTACAAGCCCCGCTTCTGTCTCCTACCCGATTATCCGCGTTCGCCCGATATTCTCCCTCTTTGTTTCGCCGCATCATTAACCCGTCACAAAAGTCCTGAAAAATTCTTCATGAATGGTGGAGGGCAGAATGATCAGCGTGTTTATTGCAGATGGATCGGACAGTGTGCGCGAAGCCTTGTGCGAGGCGATCGCCGAACTTGATGGCGTCCGGCTGGCCGGCCTGGCTGGCGATGCCACCTGTGCCCTTGAGGGTTATCTTGAGCAGGCTGCGGTGAGACTGACGCCGCAGGTGGTGATCCTCGACGTTCAGCTGGCCAACGGCTCAGGGCTCGGGGTGCTGCAATTCATCAAACATCACTTTCCCGCCACCAAGGTCATCATGCTGTGCGATTGCGCTTCGACCATGTACCGGGAGCGCTGCATCGTCGCCGGTACGGATTATTTCTTCGACAAGGCCACCGAGTTTCCCAGGGTGCGTGAAGTCTTGCGCGACCTGGCATGTCTTGATGATTCCCCCAACTTTGGCATTGCAGCCTGAAAGAAGCTCATGGATAACAGAGAAATTGAAGGGTTGGGAATGATCTGGGCAGCGCCGCTGCTGACCGGCGCGGCGGGCGCTGCGGCGCTGCTGGGTGGTGGCGCCATGAGCGCAACCGCTATGGCAGGCGTGGCGGTCTTGCTGGGGCTGGGCGGCGGGCTGGGCTGGTGGAGCAGCAGCCGGGCCCGCGCGGCCGTTGCGGCCCATGTGGACACCTCCTGCCTTGCGGTGGAGCAGGCGCAGCAGGAAGACGCTGCCCGCCAGCAGGTGGAAGGACTTGAACAAGTGTGTGCCGGGGTGCTGCCGATCCTGGCAAAACAGGTGGAAACCGCGCGCAGCCAGTCCGAGGAAGCGATCACGAATCTTGTCGGGCGTTTTTCCGGCATCGTGAGTAATCTGGAAGCGGCGGTGTCGGCTTCGCGTTCGGCGGCCGACGAGGAAGGCGGCGGGGCGGTCGAGGTGCTGCACCACAGTGAGCGCGAACTGGCGACGGTGGTCAAGTATCTCAAATCCGCCCTGGTCAGCCGCAGCGAGATGCTCACCGCGGTGCGCGGCCTGACCGGCTACAACGAGGAACTGAAAAGCATGGCCGCCGGGGTCGCGGCGATCGCCGCCCAGACCAATCTGCTGGCGCTCAACGCGGCTATCGAGGCAGCCCGTGCGGGCGAGGCCGGGCGCGGCTTCGCGGTGGTGGCTGACGAGGTGCGCAAGCTCTCCAGCCTGTCGTCCGAAACCGGCCAGCGCATGGCGGACAAGGTCGAAATCATCAATGCCGCGATCCAGTCCGTTTCCAGCGCGGCGGAAAGCTCCGCCGCGCACGACCAGGAAGCGGTGAGCTCGTCGGAGCGGTCCATCGAGGAAGTGTTGTCGCGCTTCAACAGCCTGGTCTCGCAACTCGCCCAGTCCGCCGAGGTGCTGCGCGCGGAAAGCGCCGGTATTCACACGGAAATCGCCAATACGCTGGTGGCGCTCCAGTTTCAGGACCGCGTGAGCCAGATTCTGGTGCACGTGCGTTCCAATCTCGATGAACTCCATCAGGAACTGGGCCGTTACCAGCAGGACCGTGACGGGCATGGCCGGGCGCAGCCGATGAACATTGCGAGCTGGCTGACGGAGATGGAAAAAACCTATACCACCAGCGAGCAGCGCTCCATCCATCAGGGCGGCAAGAGCAATGCAGCGGCGGAAGCAGCGGAAATCACCTTTTTCTAGCAGGAGAACAACATGGCCAAGACAATCTTAATCGTCGATGACTCCGCCTCGCTGCGGCAGGTGGTCAGCATCGCGCTGCGCGGCGCGGGATACGAGGTGATCGAGGCGTGCGATGGCAAGGATGGCCTGACCAAGCTCAACGGCCAGAAGATTCACCTCATCATCAGCGACGTCAACATGCCCAACATGGACGGCTTCACCTTCGTCAAGAACGTCAAGCTGCAACCCAGTTACAAGTTCACCCCGATCATCATGCTCACCACCGAGGCGGGCGAGGACAAGAAGGCCAATGGCCAGGCGGCGGGCGCCAAGGCGTGGATGGTAAAGCCGTTCCAGCCGGCGCAGATGCTGGCGGCGGTATCGAAGCTGATCATGCCGTGAAAGCGGTGAGGGGTGAGGAGTGAGGGGTGAGGGGTGAGGAGTTTTCCGCTCACTGCTCACCGTTCACCAACAAGGAGGTATCGTGATTTCACATCAAGTCGAAAACGGCGTTTACCGCGTCAAGGTGGAAGGCGAGATGACCATCTATCAGGCGCTGGAACTCAAGCAGGGGCTGATGCAGTGTTTGCATGACTGCGCCGAGATGGAAGTCAGCCTGGCCGGCGTGAGCGAAATGGACACGGCCGGTTTCCAGCTGCTGGTGCTGGCCAAGCGCGAGGCGGCGCGGCTGGGCCACCCGTTGCGCCTGGTTGAACACAGCCCGGCCACGCTGGAAGTGATGGATTTGTTCAACATGGCGGGCTATTTCGGCGACCCGGTGGTGATGCCGCAATGAGCTATTTCACTTGTAGGAGCGGCGCCCTCGCCGCGATATCGGCCCGGGGCGGGCCTCCTACATTTGCGTGGGAAAGGAAAATTGCATGAACATGGACCAAGCGCTGCAAACCTTCCTCGTTGAAGCCCGCGAGCTGTTGCAGGCAATGGAGGAGGCGCTGCTCAACCTGGAATCCGAACCGGATGACAAGGAGGCGATTGGCGCCGTTTTCCGCGCTGCGCATACCATCAAGGGTTCGGCCGGGCTGTTCGGGCTGGATCCGATTGTCGCCTTTACCCATGTGGCCGAGAACGTGCTCGACAAGGTGCGCAATGGCGAGATCGCGGTCGACAGCGACCTGATCGCGCTGCTGCTTTCTTCCGGAGATCATATCGGCGACCTGGTGGAACAGGTGGCGGCGCAGGGGGGAGAGCCCGATGCGGCGGCACTTGCCAATGGCGAAAATCTTCTTGGAAAACTGCGCGCCTACCTCAGTGTCGCGCCGGAAAGCGCGCCCGTGGCGCGGAAGAGCGTGGCGCCGCAGCCCCATGCAGAAGTGCATTCCAGCGGTGGCGGCCTGGTGGGGAGCGATACCTGGCACATTTCGCTGCGCTTTGGCCAGGACGTGCTGAAGAACGGCATGGACCCGCTGTCCTTTATCCGCTATCTCGCCACCCTGGGTGAAATCGTCAGCGTGGTCACGCTGCCCGATGCCATGCCCGCGGCGGACGAAATGGACCCGGAATGCAGCTACCTCGGCTTCGAGCTGGATTTCAGGAGCGATGCCGACAAGGCCGCCATCGAGGGCGTATTCGAATTCGTGCGCGACGACTGCAGTCTGCGTATTCTGCCGCCGCACAGCCGCGTCGAGGAATATATTCAGCTTATCAACGAACTGCCCGAGGACAAGATCCGGCTCGGTGACCTGCTGGTGAAAAGCGGGGCGCTCACCCAGAAGGAGATGGATGAATGCCTGTTCCTGCAAAGCCTGCTGGCTACCTCAGCGGAAAGCGAAGGCCAGCCGGAAACCGTTCCTGCGCTTGGAGAAATACTGATCGAGCAAGGCCGGGTGCAGCCGGAACTGGTGGATGCCGCGCTGAACAAGCAGAAGCAGGCGCGCGACAACAAGGCGCAGGAAAGCCGTTACATCCGCGTCCACGCCGACAAGCTCGACGAACTCATCAACCTGGTGGGCGAACTGGTCATCGCCAGCGCATCGGCGGGCCTGCTGGCGCAGCGCTCGCGCGACATGCAGCTGCACGAGGCAACTTCCACCATGTCGCGGCTGGTGGAGGAAATCCGCGATGGCGCGCTGCAACTGCGCATGGTGCAGATCGGCGAGACCTTCAACCGCTTCCATCGCGTGGTGCGCGACGTGAGCAAGGACCTGGGCAAGGACATCGGCTTGGTGATCAGCGGCGGCGAAACCGAGCTGGACAAGTCGGTGGTGGAAAAAATCGGCGATCCGCTCATGCACCTGGTGCGCAACAGCATGGATCATGGCATCGAGTCCGCCCAGCTGCGCCAGCAGCGCGGCAAGCCGGCCAAGGGCACAGTGCGGCTCAATGCCTATCATGAATCGGGCAGCATCGTGATCGAGGTCGGCGACGACGGCGGCGGGCTGAACCGCGACAAGCTGCTGGCCAAGGGCATCGAGCGCGGCCTGGTGAGCGCGAACCAGAACCTCACCGACCAGGAAGTGTACGGCCTGATCTTCGAGGCCGGATTTTCCACTGCCGAGGCGGTGACCAGCATTTCCGGGCGCGGCGTTGGCATGGACGTGGTGCGGCGCAACATCGAGGCGCTGCGCGGCCTGATCGAGATCGACAGCGCGCAGGGCGTTGGCACCACCATCCGCATCCGTCTGCCGCTGACCCTGGCGATCATTGACGGCTTCCTCATGGGTGTGGGCGGCTCTTCGTTCGTGGTGCCGCTCGATCTGGTGACGGAATGCATCGAACTGTCCGAGGCGGAGCGGCGCGAAACGCGCGAGAGCAATTACATCAACCTGCGCGGCACGGTGCTGCCCTTCCTGCGGCTGCGGCAACTGTTCGAGATACAGGGCAAGGCGGGGCGCTACGAAAATATCGTGGTGGTGCAGTACGGCGGGCAAAAGGCAGGACTGGTGGTGGACGAGTTGCTGGGCGAGTTCCAGACCGTGATCAAGCCGCTGGGGAAAATTTTCAGCCATCTGCGCGGCATCAGCGGATCGACCATCCTGGGCAGCGGCGAAGTGGCGCTGATCCTGGATGTGCCGGCGCTGGTGCAGGAAGTGGCGGGCAGCGCGCAAGGCGGGCAAAAACGCATCCCGGCTTCGGCGTGATATCGGGGAAATAGTAGGTCGGGCTTCAGCCCGAAATGTCGGGTTAAAACCCGACCTACGGTCCAGGTTAATAACAAGGGGAAAGACCAATGAGAACCAACATGCCGGTAACCAGCGTGGAACGCGAATTCAGGGACGGCGAGACCATCGTCTCCAAAACCGATCTCAAGGGCATCATTACCTATGTGAACCCTTATTTTTGCGAGATGAGCGGTTACAGCGAGCAGGAGTCGATCGGCCAGCCGCACAACTATATCCGCCACCCCGACATGCCGCCGGAAGCCTTTGCCGACCTGTGGACGACGCTCAAGGCCGGCAAGCCCTGGACCGGCATGGTCAAGAACCGCTGCAAGAACGGCGACTATTACTGGGTCGAGGCCAACGCCACGCCGATTCTCGAAAATGGCCAGGTGGCGGGTTACATGTCGGTGCGCAGCAAACCCAGCCGCGCGCAGGTCGAGGCGGCGGATGCCGCCTACCGGCTGTTCCGCGAAGGCCGTGCCGGCAAGCTGCAGATCAGGGAGGGGAAAGCGGTACGCTCCGGCTTCCTCGATAAGTTGAATGTTTTTAAAAATATTTCCGTCAAGGCGCGGCTGATCTTCCTGGCCGCTTTCCTCAGCCTGGGCATGATTGCGGTCGGCAGCTATGGCATGTTCGGCATCAGCCGGGCCAACGACAGCATGCTGAGCATCTATCAGGGCCGCACCGTTCCACTGGGGCAGATCACCGAAATCCAGCGCATGCTGCTGCAGAACCGCCTGCGTATCGCGGTTTCCCTGGTGACGCCCACGCCGGATGAGATCAGGAAGAATACCGAGGTGATCGAAAAAAATATCGGGGAAATCAGTGCCATATGGAAAGCGTACTCCGATACCCAGCTTGCCCCTGATGAGAAAAAACTGGCCGATAAATTTGCCGAGGACAGGGCCAAATTCGTCAAGGAAGGCCTGAAACCCGCCATTGCCGCCCTGCGCGCCAACAATATCAAGGAAGCCAACAGGCTGGCGGTGGAAAACGTCCGCCCGCTGTACCAGCCGGTCGGTGAAGACATCGAGGCCATGAAGAAACTGTATCTTGAGTCCGGCAAGCATGACTATGAACGGGCGCAAGCCAACTACACTGCGCAGCGCAACCAGATCATCGCGGCTATCGCCATCGCCGCGCTGCTGGCCGCTTTCATCGCGTTCCTGGTGATCCGCGCCGTTACCCGGCCGCTGGCCGCGACGATCGGCTTTTTCGAGCAGATCTCCCAGGGCAATTACAGCAACCGCATCGAAGTAAAGAATGAGGATGAAATCGGCAAGGTCCTGAACGCCCTGCGATCCATGCAGATCAAGATGGGCTTCGAGGTAAACGATGCGAAGCGGCGTGCCGACGAATCCCTGCGCATCACCAACGCGCTCGACAATGCTTCCACCGGCATCATGATCGCAGACAACGACCTCAACATCATTTACATCAACAAGGCGGTGCAGGACATGCTGAAAAACGCCGAGTCCGACATCAGGAAAGACCTGCCGGATTTCAGCGCCGACAAGCTGCAGGGCGCCAATATCGACGTGTTCCACAAGAATCCGGCGCACCAGCGCCAGTTGCTGAAAACCTTCACCACCACCTACAAGGCGACCATCAATATCGGCGGGCGCACTTTCCGCCTTGCCGCCAACCCCGTTTTCAATGCGGCGGGGCAACGCCTGGGCGCTTCGGTGGAGTGGATCGATGCGACCGAGGAAGTGAAGGTGGAGGAAGAAGTGAAGCGCATCGTGGATGCGGCGGTGTCCGGCGATCTTTCGC
Source organism: Sulfuricella sp. (assembly GCA_041651995.1). Taxonomy (NCBI): domain Bacteria; kingdom Pseudomonadati; phylum Pseudomonadota; class Betaproteobacteria; order Nitrosomonadales; family Sulfuricellaceae; genus Sulfuricella; species Sulfuricella sp. The sequence continues at coordinate 34,141 of JBAZID010000007.1, forward strand.
AGCGCATCGTCATGGAAGGCAAGGAAGGCTTCATGAAGTCGCTGGGCGAGGGCATCAACAACCTGACCGAGGTGTCCGAGGATGTCATCAATGAAAGCATCCGGGTGATCGAGCTGGTGTCCCAGGGCGACCTGACCCAGACCATAGACCGCGAGTATTACGGCAGCTTCAAGCAGCTCAAGGACGCCACCAACGATACGGTGAAAAAACTCTCCAGCACCATCGACGAGGTGCGCAGCGCGGCGGATTCGCTCACCGGCGCCTCCGAGCAGATCAGCGCCACGGCGCAGTCGCTTTCCCAGGCGACCAGCGAACAGGCGGCCAGCGTGGAACAGACCAGCGCCTCGATCGAGCAGATGAGCGCCTCCATCAGCCAGAACACCGAGAATGCCAAGGTGACCGACGGCATGGCCGCCAAGGCGGCCAAGGAAGCCAGCGAGGGCGGCGTGGCGGTGAAGGAAACGGTGGGCGCGATGAAGCAGATCGCCGGGAAGATCGGCATCATCGACGACATCGCCTACCAGACCAACCTGCTGGCCCTGAACGCGGCCATCGAGGCCGCACGGGCCGGTGAGCATGGCAAGGGTTTCGCGGTGGTGGCGGCGGAAGTGCGCAAGCTGGCCGAGCGCAGCCAGGTGGCGGCGCAGGAAATCGGCGAGCTGGCGGGCGACAGCGTGATGCAGGCGGAAACGGCCGGAAAATTGCTGGACGAAATGGTGCCCTCGATCAACAAAACTTCCGACCTGGTGCAGGAAATCACCGCGGCTTCGGAGGAGCAGTCCGCCGGGGTCGGGCAGATCAACACGGCCATGAACCAGATGAACCAGATTACCCAGCAGAACGCCTCGGCTTCCGAGGAACTGGCGGCGACGGCGGAGGAAATGAGCGGCCAGGCGGAACAGTTGCAGGAGCTGATGGCGTTTTTCAAGCTGGCGGGCGGCGCTGCGGTGCCGGAAAGAAAAGCACCCATAAGGAAAACCGCAAAAACAGGCGAGGCCCGGGCTCCGGCGCATTGGGAAGGTCAGGCAGCAACGCCTGCTGCCGTGTCTCTCGATGAACTCGAGTTCGTCAAATTCTAGGAGAGCGTCATGAGTGCAATCGTCATTGTCGTAGGTCGGGCTTCAGCCCGACATTTCGGGCTGTGCCCGTTAAGGGTATCCCCGCCGGGAATGGATGCTTCGCATCTCGTTCCGGCGAGAAAGCCCGACCTACAGTTCCTTAAAATTCGCTAGGGGCGGGATTATGGGCGCACTGATGCAAGCGGATCAGCAGGTCGCGGTTTCCGCCGTGGAGCAGGACCAGAACCAGTACCTGACCTTCATGCTGGGCGGGGAAATGTTCGCCATCCCGATTCTCAATATCAAGGAAATCATCGAGTACGGCCATCTCACCACGGTGCCGATGATGCCGGAATTCATCCGCGGGGTGATCAACCTGCGCGGCAGCGTGGTGCCGGTGATCGGCCTGTCGGCCCGCTTCGGCAGGGAAAGCACGGAAATCACCCGCCGCACCTGCATCGTGATCATCGAAATCGAGTCCGAGGGCGAGCTTCAGGATATCGGGGTGGTGGTGGATACGGTCAACGAGGTGCTCGAGATCCCCGCCCAGGAGGTCGAGCCGGCGCCTTCCTTCGGCGCGGTGATCCGTACCGATTTCATCCAGGGCATGGGGAAAATCAATGGCAAGTTCGTGATTATCCTGAACGTGAACCACGTCCTGTCGATTGACGAAATGACCATGCTGAGCCAGATCGGTGGCGCAGGAGAAGCGTAGGAGCGCCGCCCCCGGCGCGAAGGCGGGGGAAATCGGAAAATCAATGAGTTGTAGGTCGGGTTTTAACCCGACATTTCGGGCTGAAGCCCGACCTACGCCCAAATGGGTTATCTGGGTTTAACAGGAGCAGGACATGAAGGATATCGTGAGCGAGGCGGCGGCTGATCTGCACCGCGTGGTCAGGATCAACGAGGAAATCAAGAAAGTGGTGCGGATTTCCTCCGAAGTGAACCTGGTGGCCCTGAACGCCATGCTGACCGCCAAGCGCTCGGGGGAAAAATCGCGCGGCTTCGGCGTGGTGTCGTCTGAATTGCGCGTTTTCAGCGGCAAGCTGGAGCATTTCATGACCGATCTCGAAGCGCCGATTTTCGAATTGCTCAAGGGCGTTGCCCAGCGGCTGAAACAGGCGCGGGTGCAACGCCATTTCGCCCTGGCCATGCTCGGCGGTGACAGCGCAAAGCGCCTGCTGACGCCGGTCGTGGCGCGCAAGGGGGCGGAGCTGGCAGCTGGCGGAGAAATGGTGAAGCGGGACTGGAAGCGGCTCTCCATGCTGCTCAACCGGGCGCTGCAATTGTGCGAAATGGGCGGCGCGCTGTCGCGCAGCGCCAAGATCGAGGCGGTTTATGGCGGGGACATGACGGCATCGCTCAAGCAGGTGTCGAACCAGATCGAGCAGACGGTGGAAAGCATTCTGACCATCATCAAGGCGCTCAGAAGCGAGATGTGTTGAGGAAAAAATGAAAAAATTCACTTATATCTACGAAGATGGTGGCCACAAGTGGGCGGCGATTTCGCGCGACCCGCAAAAGCCGGATTTCCTGGTCGACACCAACGAATACCTGGTGATCAACGGCAATCAGGCGATTCTGACCGACCCGGGCGGGATGGAAGTCTTTTCAGCGGTGTTTTCGGCTATTAGCACCGAATTCGACCCGCAGAATATCCGCCACATCTTCGCCTCGCACCAGGACCCGGATGTGATTTCCTCGCTCGGCCTGTGGCTGGATTTCAATCCGGAGCTGAAGTGTTACCTGAGCTGGCTGTGGGCAGGTTTCATCCCGCATTTCGGCGGCAACGCCAGCACCTTCGTCCAGCTTCCCGACGAGGGGATGGCCCTGACGCTGAACGGACTGAGCCTGGAAGCGCTTCCGGCCCATTACCTGCATTCCTCGGGCAATTTTCATCTCTACGATCCGAAGGCCAGAATCCTCTTCAGCGGCGACGTGGGCGCGGCCCTGCTGCCGCCCGGCGAGGATGGCCTGTTGGTCGAGAATTTCAGCAAGCATATCCGCCATGCGGAAGGGTTCCACCGCCGCTGGATGGGCTCGAACGAGGCCAAGCAGAAATGGTGCCGCCGCGTGGACAGCATGGAGATCGACATGCTGTGCCCGCAACATGGCGCCATCTATCAGGGGCAGGACGTGAAGCGTTTCATCAACTGGCTGAGCGACCTGGACGTGGGTTTGAAATAGGCATGTAGGGCAAAACACAGCGTGCCCAACCTTGTCATTGCGAGCGTAGCGAAGCAATCTTGATTTGCTGAATGCAACGACAAAAATTAGATTGCTTCGCTACGCTCGCAATGACAGCAAGGCGAATTTTGGAGAAGAATAATGGAAGCAGTTCCGATTTCCGACCAGGAGTTCAGCCAGTTTCAGCGGCTGATTCACCAGCTTGCCGGAATCAGTTTGTCCCCGGCCAAGAAGGCGCTGGTGTGCGGGCGCCTGGGAAAACGCCTGGCCCAGCACCATCTGCACAGTTATGGCGAATATTTCAAGCTGCTGACCGACCGGCATCACCAGGATGAACTGCAGATGGCGGTGGATCTGCTTACCACCAATGAAACCTATTTTTTCCGCGAAACCAAGCATTTCGATTTTTTGCGCCAGCAGGTTGCTGCCGCCCATAAGCCGGGCAAGCTTTTCCGGGTGTGGAGCGCGGCCTGCTCCAGCGGCGAGGAGCCTTACAGCATCGCCATGGTTCTGGCCGATCTGCTGGGCGACGGCCAGTGGGAAGTGGTGGCTTCCGACATCAGCACGCGGGTGCTGGAAAAGGCGCGCAAGGGGCATTATCCGCTGGAGCGGACCAGCGGTATTTCACACGAGCATCTGTCGCGTTACTGCCTGAAGGGTGTCGGTTCGCAGGCAGGCACCCTGCTGGTGGAGAAAACCTTGCGCAGCCGGGTGACTTTCACGCAGCTCAATCTGAGCAAGCCACTGCCGTCACTGGGCGAATTCGACCTGATTTTTCTGCGCAACGTGATGATCTATTTCGACATGGAAACCAAGCGCCAGGTGGTGCAGCGCATGCTGCCGCTGCTCAGGGCGGGAGGCCATTTCCTGGTCGGCCATTCGGAAAGCCTGAACGGCGTGGTGGATACGCTCCAGGCCATCGCCCCGGCGATTTACCGCAAGCCATGACGAACGCCAGGCTAAAAGAGCTTGCCCCCGCCGAAATTCACCTCAATCCGGGAGATTTTTATTTTGGCGACGGGAATGTGCGCCTCCATACCCTGTTGGGTTCATGCGTGGCGATCACGCTGTGGCACCCGGTATTTCGTTTTGGCGGCATGTGTCATTTCATGCTGCCAAAGCGTAGCCGGCGGGAAGGCGAGCCGCTGAACGGGCGTTACGGCGACGAGGCGATGCAACTGTTTCTGAAGGAGATTGCACGCTTCAATACGCGGCCGGGCGAATACCAGGCCAAGATTTTTGGCGGCGGCAACATGTTCCATGCCATGAAGGGAGGCAAAACCCCCGAAGTTGCCGGGCGCAACATCACGCTGGCGCGTGCGGCGCTGCATGCCGACGGCTTTGAGCTATGCGCCGAGGACGTGGGCGGCAACGGGCATCGCCGCATTATTTTCAATCTGAACGATGGCAGCGTATGGGTGCGCCACGAGAAAAAACAGGTGGTGAACGCGGCATGAAAAAAATCAAGGTGTTGATCGTGGACGATTCCGCCGTGGTGCGCCAGGTGGTGCAGGCCATTCTCGAACGCGAGCCGGATGTCGAAGTGATCGGCGCGGCTTCCGACCCGATCTTCGCCATCGAGCGCATGAACAAACAGTGGCCCGACGTGATCGTGCTCGACATCGAAATGCCGCGCATGGACGGCATTACCTTCCTGAAAAAAATCATGGCCGAGCATCCCACGCCGGTGGTGATCTGCTCCACCCTGGCAGAGAAAGGCGCGGCGACCACCATGCAGGCGCTCGAAGCCGGGGCGGTGGAGATCATCACCAAGCCGCAGATCGGCCTCAAGCGTTTCCTCGAAGACTCGTCCCACGAACTGGTGACGGCGGTGCGCGCGGCGGCGCAGGCCAACGTCCGGCATATCCGGACAACGGCGCCAATCGTGGCGCTCAAGGCGGCGCCCAAGCTCAATGCCGACGCCATCCTGGCCGCGCCCGGCAGCCATGCCATGGCGCAGACCACCGAACGCATCGTTGCCATCGGCACTTCCACCGGCGGCACCCAGGCGCTGGAGGCGATACTCACCGCGCTGCCGCGCGTCTGCCCCGGCATCGTCATCGTGCAGCATATGCCGGAGAAATTCACCGCCTCCTTTGCCGCGCGCCTCAACGAGCTCTCCCAGCTGGAAGTACGCGAGGCGCAGCATAACGACCGCGTGATCCCCGGCCGCGCCCTGATCGCGCCCGGCGGCAAGCACATGCTGCTGAAGCGCAACGGCGCCTATTATCACGTCGAGGTGGTGGACGGGCCGGTAGTCAACCGCCACCGCCCCTCGGTCGATGTATTGTTCCGCTCGGTGGCGAAATTCGCCGGCAAGAACGCCACCGGCATCATCATGACCGGCATGGGCGACGACGGCGCCCGGGGCCTGAAGGAAATGCACGATGCCGGCGCGCCGACCATCGCCCAGGACGAGGAGACCTGCGTGGTATTCGGCATGCCCAAGGAAGCCATCAAGCTGGGCGGGGTGGACCGGGTGATGGGCTTGCAGGATATTCCAAAGGCGATTCTGACGGGGTAATCAGGATGAAAATTGAGCAGCGTTACTGGACGGAAAACGAGGGCTGGCGGCAGGAGGGAGCGGGCCGTGTGGGTGAGGCAGCACAGTGGGTGCTGGTGTTCGGCGCGCCTGATTGCCTGGCGCGCAGGGAACAGCTGGATGCAATCCGGGCCGCTTTCCCGCATGCGCTGATTACCGGCTGCTCCACGGCGGGCGAGATTTGCGGCACGCGGGTCAGGGATGATTCGCTGGCGGTGACGGCTGTGCAGTTCGAGGATACGCGGCTGGAGCTGGTGGTGACGGTGCTGGATGAAAGCGGCAGCTACGGCGCCGGGAAAACGCTGGCCAATTCGCTCGATGGCGCGGGACTGCGCCATGTGCTGGTTCTGTCCGATGGCTTGCAGGTCAACGGCAGTGAGCTGGTGAAGGGCTTGCGCGACCATTTGCCCGCGGGTGTTGCGGCAACCGGCGGGCTGGCCGGGGATGGCAGCCGTTTCCAGAATACCCTGGTGTGGGCGGACGGCGAGCCCGCGCCGGGCCGGATCGCCGCGCTGGGTTTTTATGGCGAACGCATCCGGGTGGGCTATGGTTCGCTCGGCGGCTGGGACTCCTTTGGCCCGGAGCGCCTGATCACCCGTTCCAGCGGCAATGTGTTGTACGAACTCGACGGCCAGTCGGCGCTGGCACTGTACAAGTCCTATCTGGGCGAACATGCCGCCGGGCTGCCCTCGACGGCGTTGCTTTTCCCCCTCGCGCTGCGCCTGGACGGCGGGGGGTACAGCGTGGTGCGCACGGTACTGGCGGTAAACGAGGCGGACAATAGCATGACCTTTGCCGGTGACTTGCCGGAAGGCGCCCATGCCCGGCTGATGAAAGCCAATTTCGACCGCCTGATCGATGGCGCGAGCGAGGCCGCGCAGGCGGGTTATGCAACGCTGGGCAGCACTTCGCCCGAGCTGGCCGTGCTGATCAGCTGCGTGGGGCGCAAGCTGGTGCTCAGGCAGCGCATCGAGGAAGAAGTCGAAGGCGTGCGCGAGGTACTGGGCGCGCGCACGGCGCTGACCGGCTTCTATTCCTATGGCGAGATCTGCCCGCACGATGCGATCACCCATTGCGAACTGCACAACCAGACCATGACGATTACCACTTTTTCTGAAAATTAACGGACCCTGATCCATGCACCGTCTGCTCGAACGCCAGATCAAGCGCCTGCTGGGCGACAACCCCGCGCTGCCGCCCGGCTGGGATTCGTTCCTGGCCGCGGTGGACGATGCCTATGCCTGCGCGGATGCGGACCGCGCCATGATCGAGCACTCGCTGGAGCTGATGTCGCAGGAGCTGACCGGGCGCAATGCCGAATTGCGCGAGCAACTGGCCGAGCGGCAGCGTGCCGAGGCGCAGCTCGAACAACTCCTGTCGCTGCTGGGCACCACCCTGGAATCGACGGCGGACGGCATTCTGGCGCTCGACCGCGAAGCCAGGGTCATGCGTTTCAACCAGCGTTTCACCGATATGTGGGCGATACCGGACGAGGTTCTCGCCTTCTGGAGCCATGCTTCCCTGATGCAGCACATGCTGGGGCAGATTCGCGAGCCGGAGGTGTTCGTGGAGAAACTCGGTTACCTCTGCCTGCACCCCGAGGCGGAGTGCCATGACACTTTCGAATGCATCGATGGCAGAGTCATCGAGCGCTATTCCCTGCCGCAGCCGCTGGGGACGGATAATGTGGGCCGGGTGCTGAGTTTCCGCGATATCACCGCGATCAGATTGGCTGAAGATGCGCTACAGCGCGAAAAGGAAGAGCAGAACGCGCTGATCAGGAAGCTGGAGCAGGCCCACAACCAGTTGCTGCAATCGGAAAAAATGGCGTCCATCGGCCAGCTCGCCGCCGGTGTGGCGCACGAGATCAACAACCCCATCGGCTACGTCAATTCCAACCTGAGCAGCCTGGGGGAATATGTGGAGAAAATGTTCAGGGTGGCGGATGCCTACGAGCGCGCCGAATCCCTGCTGACGGGCCAGCCCGTGCTGGAGGAAATCCGCGCGCTGAAACAGGAAACGGATTGGGAATATCTCCGCGATGACGTCCGCGACCTGTTGCGGGAATCCGGCGAGGGCATCGTGCGGGTGAAAGGCATTGTGCAGGACCTCAAGGACTTCTCCCACGTCGATCAGGCTGAGTGGCAATGGGTCGACCTGCACAAGGGCATCGACAGCACGCTCAACGTGGTCAACAACGAAATCAAGTACAACGCCGAGGTGGTCAGGGCGTATGGCGACCTTCCCCAGGTGGAATGCCTCGCCTCGCAGCTCAACCAGGTGTTCATGAACATGCTGGTCAACGCTTCCCATGCCATCAGCGGGGGCGAGTTCGGGCGCATCACGATCCGCACCGGGGTGAAGGACGAAATGGTGTGGGTCGAGTTTGCCGATACCGGCAAGGGCATCTCACCCGAGAACCTGACGCGCATCTTCGATCCCTTTTTCACCACCAAGCCGGTGGGCAAGGGCACCGGGCTGGGGCTGTCGCTTTCCTACGGCATCATCCAAAAACACCACGGCAAGATCGAGGTGGAAAGCGAAGCCGGCAAGGGTACGACGTTCAGGATCTGGATCCCGGTGCGCCAGTCAGCGGATTGATGCCTTCACCTATGGAGCCTCAATTCAGGCCACAGAGAACACAGAGATAAACCCAGATGCGTGTTCGTGCAGGAGCGGCGCCCTCGCCGCGAATCCGGCCGCAAATCGCGGCGAGGGCGCCGCTCCTACAGAACAATCCCTAACAGATTTTTTAGTTGAAACGCGTTTGATTCACATGCGGGTAGAATGTCACTTTTTCATGACCGCATGGATTTCATGACGCTGATCGATGGCATCCCCTCGCATGCCGTTTCCACCAACGACCGTGGCCTGCTTTACGGCGACGGCGTGTTCCGCACCCTGAAAAGGGCAGCGGGCGTTACCCATTGCTGGACCCGGCAATATGCCAAACTGGCGGCGGATTGCGCGGCGCTTAATTTGCGTTGCCCCGATGCGGCGCTGCTGGCAGCCGAGTTGGCGCAACTGCCTGCGGACTGCGTGGCCAAGATCATCGTCACGCGCGGACCGGGCACCCGGGGCTATGCCGTGGCGGCGGATGCCATGCCGACCCGTATCGTGACGGCCAGCGCCCTGCCGGATTATCCCGAGAGTCATTACACCAGCGGGGTGAAGGTTTGCTTGTGCAGCCTGCGCCTGGCTTCCCAGCCCCGTCTGGCGGGAATCAAACACCTCAACCGGCTGGAAAACGTGCTGGCGCGCATGGAATGGACGGATGCGGCGATTGCGGAAGGGCTGCTGCTGGACGAAGCGGGCAACGTGATCGAAGGCACCATGAGCAATCTGTTCGCCTTGCGCGATGGCGTGCTGCATACTCCGGATCTCTCCCGCTGCGGCGTGGCGGGCGTGCAGCGCGAGCGTATTCTGGCCTTTGCGGCAGAGCTGGGTCTGAAGACCCGGGTCGCTCCGCTTGCGCTGGATGAATTGCTGGCGGCGGACGAGGTGATGCTGTGCAACAGCGTGATCGGCCTGTGGCCGGTGCGGGAATTCAACGGACGGGTGTGGAATGGCGGCGCTGTCGGCGCCCGCCTGAGAGCCTTGCTGGAAGGGCGGGATGATTAAAAAATTGCTTCGGCTCCTGGTGCTGGCGCTACTGCTGACCGCAGGGTGGACGATCTATTTTGTCGCCACGCCGCTGCAGTTGCCGGAAACGCCCTACGGCTTCACCCTCAAGCATGGCAGCACCCTGCGCGGCGTGGCACGCCAGCTGGTGGACGCCAATGTGCTGAAGGAGCCGTGGAGCTTCACCGTGCTGGTGCGCGTGCTGGGCAAGGCGAGGGAGCTCAAGGCGGGCAATTATTATCTGGAAAAGAATCCCACCCCCTTGCAGCTGTCCCGCATGATTACCCGGGGTGACGTGAGCCAGAGCGAGATCGCCCTGATCGAAGGCTGGAGTTTCAAACGCATGCGGCAGGCGCTGGACGAGCACCAGGCGATCCGTCACGACTCGGCACCATTGAGCGAGCGGGAAATTCTGAAGCAGATCGGCGCCCGGGAAACCCTGGCGGAAGGGCTGTTTTTCCCCGATACCTACTATTTCAGCAGCGGCATGAGCGATCTGGATATTCTCCGGCGCGCCTACCAGGCGATGCAGAAGCGCCTGGAAGCCGCGTGGGCGGAACGCGACCCGCTGCTGCCCTACCATACGCCTTATGAAGTCCTGATAATGGCTTCCATCGTCGAGAAGGAAACGGGGCAGGCGAGCGAGCGGCCGATGATCGCCGGGGTGTTCGTCAACCGCCTGCGCATCAATATGCGCCTGCAGACCGATCCCACCGTGATCTACGGCCTGGGCGAGAGTTTCGACGGCAACCTGCGCCGCGCGGACCTGCTGGCGGACACGCCGTATAATACCTATACCCGCTACGGCCTGCCGCCGGGTCCGATTGCCATGCCGGGCTGGGGGGCGCTACAGGCCGCGGTGCAACCGGCGGCCACCAGGGCGTTGTATTTTGTCGGCAAGGGCGACGGCACGCACAAGTTTTCCAGCAATCTGGCTGAGCACAATCTGGCGGTGGCACGCTATCAGCTGAATCGTAAATAAGGGGCGCAAAATCAAAGGCAAATTCATTACCCTGGAAGGGATAGACGGGGCCGGCAAGAGCACCCATCTCGCCTGGCTGGCAGACACCCTGACGCAGCGCGGGCAGGAAGTGGTGGTGACGCGCGAGCCGGGCGGCACCCCGCTGGGCGAGACCCTGCGCGGCCTGCTGCTCAACCATGCCATGCATCTGGAAACCGAGGCGCTGCTGATGTTCGCCGCGCGGCGCGAGCATCTGGCGCAGGTCATCGTGCCGGCGCTGGAGGCAGGGAAGTGGGTGATTTCGGACCGTTTCACCGATGCCAGTTTCGCCTACCAGGGCGGCGGGCGCGGCATTGACGAAGCGCGCCTGCGCATCCTGGAAGACTGGGTGCAGCAGGACCTGCAACCAGATCTGACCCTGCTTTTCGACGTGCCGCTCGAAGTGGCGCGCCAGCGCCTCTCCGCCAGCGCCACGCTGGACCGTTTCGAGCAGGAAAAACAGGATTTCTTCCAGCGCGTGCGGCAGGCCTACCTTGCCCGCGCAGCAGAGTTCCCGGCGCGCATCCGCGTCATCGATTCGACCCGGACGGTGCCGCAAATCCGCGCGGAACTGGAAACCCTGCTGGCGGGACTTTAGAACCGTGGCGATTTTTCCCTGGCAAATGGAGATCTGGCGCCAGCTCAATTCAATGCGCCAGAATCTGCCCCATGCCCTGCTGTTCCAGGGGCGCAAGGGGGTGGGCAAGCTCGAATTTGCGCGCGCGCTGGCACAGGGTTTGCTGTGCGAAACGCCGCAACCTTCCGGCGAGGGGTGCGGAAAATGCCTCGCCTGCGGCTGGTTTTCCCAAGGGAATCACCCGGATTTCCGCAGCGTGGAACCCGAGGCGCTGACCGAAAGCGAAGATGACAAGCCAGTCAAGGGCAAGAAACCCAGCCATGAAATCAAGATCGAGCAGATCCGGGAACTGGCCGGCCTGGTCAGTCTCAGCACGCATCGCAACGGCATGCGCGTGATCCTGATTCATCCGGCGGAAGCCATGAACAGCAATGCAGCCAATGCCTTGCTGAAAACCCTGGAAGAGCCGCCGCCGCAGACCCTGATCATGCTCGTGACGCACCAGGCGCAATTCCTCCTGCCCACGGTGCGCAGCCGCTGCCTCAAGCTGGCCTTTCCCGTGCCTTCGCTGGAGCAGTCGATGGACTGGCTGCGCCGGCAGGGCGTGGCGGACCCGGCGCCATTGCTGGCGCAGGCGGGCTATGCGCCGCTGGCGGCGCAGGAACTGTCCGGGGACGAAGTGAAGGAGCTGCGCCAGGATTTCCTCTCCCAGCTGGCCCGGCCCCAGTCGCTTGACCCCATCGCGCTGGCGGAGAAAAACGAGAAAGCGGAGCTGGCCAATATCCTGAAGTGGCTGCAGCAATGGCTCTATGACCTGATTGGCTGTCGCCTCTGCGGATTGATCCGTTACCAGCCGGATTTTGCCGCGGAAGTCCGGGCGCTGGCGCCGCGCATCGAGCTACATGCCGCCCTCGCATTCCAGAAGGAATTGCTGGCGGCACAAAAATTTGTGCTTCATCCCCTGAATACGCAGTTGTTTCTCGAGCAATTATTGTTATCCTATATGCAGTTAACGAACCCGATTGAGTCCGAACATGGCTGAAGCCGATAGCAAAGCCCCCATTTCCCGTCCCGGGGTGCTGTCACTGAGCATCAAGGAAAAGCCCGCGCTGTACGCGGCCTACATGCCTTTTCTCAAGGGCGGCGGTATTTTCATTCCCACCACCAAGGCTTATCGTCTGGGCGACGAAGTCTTTATGCTGCTGACCCTGATGGACGATCCCAACAAGCTGCCGGTGGCCGGCAAGGTGGCGTGGATTACCCCGGCCGAAGCGCAGGGCAACAAGTCCCAGGGCATCGGCGTGCAGTTTTCCGACAACGAAAGCGGCATCGCCGCGCGCAACAAGATCGAGGGCCTGCTGGGCGGCAACCTCAAGTCCACCCGGCCGACTCATACTATGTAACAGGTGAGGCGTAAGGGGTGAGGGGTGAGGCGGCCCGTTTTTTCTCACCCCTCACCCCTCACCCCTCACCCCTCACCCCTCACGATTTTCACCATGTTCATCGATTCCCACTGCCATATCAATTTCCCCGGCCTGGCCGAGCGCGTGCCGGATTTGCTGCAAGCCATGGCGCACAATCAGGTGACGCACGCCTTGTGCGTCAGCGTCGAACTGGCGGCTTTCCCGCAGATTATTGCGCTGGCGGAGCAGTATCCCAATATTTTTGCTTCCGCCGGGGTGCATCCCGATCACGAGGATTGCGCCGAGCCGGATGTGGAGCGGCTTGCCGCCCTGGCGAGCCATCCCAAGGTGGTTGCCATAGGCGAAACCGGGCTCGACTATTTCCGCCTCACGGGCGACCTGGAATGGCAGCGCGAGCGTTTTCGCACCCATATCCGCGCCGCCATTGCCATTGGCAAGCCGCTCATCATTCATACCCGCGCAGCGGCGGAAGACACCTTGCGCGTCATGCGCGAGGAAGGCGCGGAGCGGGTGGGCGGGGTGATGCACTGCTTCACCGAAAGCCTGGCTGTGGCGGAGCAGGCGATGGCGCTGAATTTTTATATTTCCTTCTCCGGCATCGTGACCTTCAAGAAGGCGCTGGAGCTGAAGGAGGTGGCGAAACACGTGCCCCTGGAACGCATGCTGATCGAAACCGACGCGCCCTATCTGGCGCCCGTGCCCTATCGCGGCAAGACCAACGAACCCGCCTATGTGCGCCATGTGGCCGAGGAGATCGCCCATTTGCGCGGCATCGGCGTCGAGGAAGTGGGGGCGGCCACGTCACGCAACTTTTTCGAGCTGTTCCGGGCCGCGCAGGCATGGAGATAGTCTTTCTCGGCGTGGGTTCCAGCGCCGGCACGCCGGTGATCGGCTGCGGCTGCAAGACCTGTCTTTCCGCCGACCCACGCAACCGGCGCACGCGCTGCTCGATCGCGGTTCACATGGAAAACGGCGCGGTGCTGCTGGTGGATACCGGGCCGGATCTGCGGCTGCAGGCCCTGCGCGAGAAGCTCACGCGCGTGGATGCGGTGCTCTACACTCACTATCATGCCGATCACCTCAACGGCCTCGACGATCTGCGCAGTTTTTGCCATCTGCAGCGCCAGCCGATTCCGGTGTATGGCAACGAGGCGACCATGCAGGGCATCGTGCAGCGCTTCGGCTATGCTTTCCCGCAGCACGAGCAGCATCACTGGGACAAGCCGGTACTCAGGGCGCATGCAGTCGATGGCCCCTTTGCCGCGGGCGGGGTGGAAGTGATGCCGGTGCCGGTGATGCATGGCAAACATTACGAGATTCTGGCTTACCGCATCGGCAACATGGCCTATCTCACCGACGTGTCGGATATTTCCGCCGCCAGCATGGAAAAACTACAGGGGCTGGATATCCTGCTGCTCGACTGCCTGCGCTATCGCCCCCATCCCACCCACTTCAGCATGGAAGAGGCGGTTGCCTGGGCGCAAAAGATCGGCGCACGGGAAACCTGGCTGATCCACATGACACATGAGCTGGAGTATGCAGAATTGAGTGCAAAGCTACCGGCCGGTATCCGTCCGGCCTACGACGGACTGCGCCTGCAATGCCAGTAGCCAGTCAATATGAAATGCCATTGATGGTAGGTCGGGCTTCAGCCCGACATATCGGGCTGAAGCCCGACCTACGGTTCCCGCTGATTGTGCGCCGCCTTGCCGTGTGGCTGATGCTGCCCTGGCTGGCCCTGGCTCTGCCGGTCTGTGCCGATACTGCTGGCAACATGAACGACATGTTTGTCGCGGTCAGGAATGGCGATGCCGATGCGGTGGAACAATTGTTGCGGCAAGGCGTGGATCCCGATGTGCAGGACGAGCAGGGCTACACCGCCCTGATGATGGCTGCCCGCGCGGGGGCGCCCGAAGTGGCGCGGCAACTGCTGGCGCATGGCGCCAGGGTGTACCAGAGAAATCTCTACGGGGAAACGGCGGTGATGCTTGCCGCATACCATGGCCACAATCCGGTGATCGAGCTGCTGGTGGCGCAGGGAGCGGCGCTGGGCGCCAACGGCAAGGGCTGGAATCCGCTGATCTACGCGGCCTATGCCGGTCATGCGGACACGGTCCGGCTGCTGCTGGCCTATGGCGTGCCGGTAGACGGCCAGACCGATTCCGGCCTTTCCGCGTTGATGCTGGCCTCGAAGCATGGCTGTATCGAATGCGTTTCCTTGCTGTTGCGTCTGGGCGCAGACCCCGGGTTGCGCAGCAAACAGGGCCAGTCGGCGCTGGAAATGGCGCTGAGTGCAGGCAATACCGATATTGGCGCGCTGCTGGAACAGGCCGCGAAAATCAGAAAAGAACATAGACCGATTGAATAGCAGGGCCTGAATATGCTATTATCGCGGCCCAATTTGGCTGGCTTTGAATGCAGCCGGATTACGATGCCGCCGCAAGGCGGAAACTACGCACATCTGTCCCGTTAAGGGTGCTCGACCAGGGTTTTTCTGGCGAGTCGCAGGCGGACGGATGGAGGCTTAACCCTTAAAAAGGAGTTTTACCATGTCAGTAACTATGCGCCAGATGCTCGAAGCAGGCGTTCATTTCGGTCACCAGACCCGCTACTGGAACCCCAAGATGGCTCCGTTCATCTTCGGTGACCGCAACAAGATTCATATCGTGAACCTGGAAAAGTCTCTGCCGATGTACGAAGAGGCGATCAAGTTCGTGCGCAAGATGTCCACCAACAAGGGCAACGTCCTGTTCGTCGGCACCAAGCGCCAGGCTCGCGAGATCGTCAAGGAAGAAGCAGCACGCGCCGGTGCGCCTTATGTGGATTACCGTTGGCTGGGCGGCATGCTCACCAACTTCAAGACGGTCAAGCTGTCCATCAAGCGCCTCAAGGACATGGAAGCCATGATTGAAGATGGCAGCATAGAGCGCCTGTCGAAAAAAGAAGCACTGGGCTTCAAGCGCGAAATGATCAAGCTGGAGCGTAGCCTGGGCGGCATCAAGGATATGGGCGGTCTGCCGGATGCCATGTTCGTGATCGACGTGGGCTATGAAAGCGGCGCCATTACCGAAGCCAACAAGCTGGGCATTCCGGTGATCGGCATCGTGGACACCAACAATTCACCAGCCGGCATTGATTACGTGATTCCGGGCAACGACGATTCGAGCAAGGCGATTCGCCTCTACGCTCAGGGCATGGCGGATGCAATTCTGGAAGGCCGCAGCCAGGTTGTCGCGGACATCATCAAGGGCGACGAGTTTGTCGAGGTGAGTGACGCGGAACAGACAGCGGGTTGATTCTCCGCAGAAAAGGGGCTGAAGCCCCTTTTTTTGGCTTTGGATATTTAGGAAATTTAGGAGTTTGAATATGGCGGACATTACCGCAGGTATGGTTAAAGAGCTGCGCGAGCTGACTGGCTTGGGCATGATGGAATGCAAGAAGGCGCTGACCGAGACGGCAGGCGACCTGAAGGCGGCGGAAGAGTTGCTGCGCATCAAGAGTGGCGCCAAGGCCAACAAGGCTGCCAGCCGTATCGCCGCTGAAGGCGTGGTTGGCAGCTTCATCAGTGCCGATGGCCGCAAGGGTGCGCTGGTGGAAGTGAATTGCGAAACCGATTTCGTTTCCAAGAATGAAGATTTTGCCGCGTTTGCCAAAGCGCTGGCTCAGCTGGTTGCCGAGCAGGGCATTGAAGACATCGATGCGCTGTCCTCTGCCAGTCTGCCATCCGGCCAGACCGTTGAAGAAACCCGTCAGGCCCTGATCATGAAGCTGGGTGAAAACATCTCCCTGCGCCGTCTGGTACGCGCGGAAACTTCCGGCAAGCTGACTACCTATCTGCACGGCACGCGCATCGGCGTGATGGTTGACAGCAGCGGTGGCGACGAGCAACTGGGCAAGGATATCGCCATGCATATCGCAGCAAGCAAGCCGAAATCCATCGACGCTTCCGGTGTGAATCCGGAAGAAATCGCCACCGAACATCGCATCGCGATCGAGAAGGCGCGCGAGGCCGGCAAGCCGGAAGCCATGCTGGAAAAAATTGCCGAGGGCACCGTGCAGAAGTTCCTGAAGGAAGTAACGCTCCTGGGGCAGGTCTTCGTCAAGGCCGAAGACGGCAAACAGACGGTCGAGCAGCTGCTGAAGAACAAGGGTGCGAGCGTGACGGCATTCCAGATGTTCATCGTGGGCGAAGGCATCGAGAAGAAAGTGGTGGATTACGCAGCTGAAGTCGCTGCCGCTGCGAAGGTATAAGCCATGACCGCCCCCGCCTACAAACGCATCCTGCTCAAACTGTCCGGCGAAGCCCTGATGGGCGACGACAGCTATGGTATCAATCGTCCCACCATTGATCGCATTGTCGGGGAAGTGGCCGAAGTGGTGCGCATGGGTGTGCAGGTGGGCGTGGTCATCGGTGGCGGCAATATTTTTCGTGGCGTGGCCCCCGGCGCTGCCGGCATGGATCGCGCCACCGCGGATTACATGGGCATGCTGGCCACAGTCATGAATGCCCTGGCGCTGCAGGACGCCATGCGCCAAATTGGTTTGGTGAGCCGGGTGCAAACCGCGCTGGCCATCGAAGCGGTAGCCGAGCCCTACATTCGCGGCAAGGCCATTCGTTACCTGGAAGAAGGCAAAGTCGTGATTTTCGGTGCCGGTACCGGCAATCCTTTCTTTACCACCGATACCGCAGCCGCCTTGCGCGGCATGGAAGTCGGGGCGGAAATCGTGCTCAAGGCAACCAAGGTCGATGGCGTCTATACCGACGATCCGAAAACCAATCCTGAAGCCATGCGTTATCAGCAGCTCAGTTTTGATGAGGCGATTGCCCGTAATCTCAAGGTGATGGACGCGACCGCCCTGGCCCTGTGCCGCGACCAGAGCATGCCGCTGGCCGTGTTCAGCATCTTCAAGCCGGGTGCATTGAAGCGCGTGGTGATGGGCGAGGACGAAGGCACGCGGGTATATTGTTAAGTAGCCTCCTTCAGGCGGCTGCAGGACGGAAGGATACAAAAACATGATTTCAGACCTTAAAAAAACCGCTGAACAGAAAATGCAGAAATCCCTGGAAGCACTCAAGGCCGATCTGGCCAAGGTGCGTACCGGGCGAGCCCATACCGGCATTCTGGATCACGTGATGGTCGATTATTATGGCAATCCGACGGCGATCAACCAGATTGCCAACGTGACCCTGATCGATTCGCGCACCATCGGCGTGGCGCCATGGGAAAAGAAAATGGTGGGTGCGGTGGAAAGAGCCATCCGTGACTCCGACCTGGGGTTGAACCCGGCCTCGCAGGGCGACCTGATCCGGGTGCCGATGCCTGCCCTGACTGAAGAACGGCGCCGTGAACTGATCAAGGTGGTCAAGCACGAAGGCGAGGGCGCCAAGGTGGCGGTTCGCAACATTCGTCGTGATGCCAATGCCCACCTCAAGGATTTGCTCAAGGACAAGGAGATCAGCGAGGACGATGATCGCCGTGCCCAGGACGAAATTCAGAAAATCACTGACCGTTACGTGGCGGAAGTGGACAAGATGCTGCAGGTCAAAGAAACCGAATTGATGGCCATTTGAGCCTGATCTAGTGGCCCTGTCAAAAAGCTCGACCCGCGAAATTCCCGCGGTGTCGCATATCCCCCGCCATATCGCCATCATCATGGATGGCAATGGGCGTTGGGCCAAGAAACGGCATTTCCCGCGCGTGATGGGGCATAAACGTGGCGTGGAAACGGTGCGCGAGATGGTCAAATCGTGCATTGAACGTGGCGTTGAATATCTCACCCTGTTTGCGTTCAGCAGCGAAAACTGGCGCCGCCCGGAGGAAGAGGTTTCCTTCCTGATGCAGCTTTTTGTGCTGGCGCTGGAAAAGGAAGCCAGAAAGCTTCACCAGAACGGTGTCCGCCTCAAGGTCATCGGTGACCTTTCCCGTTTTGAGCCGCATCTGGTCAATCTGGTTCGTAATTCCGAAACACTCACTGAGAATAATTCAAAACTGACCTTGACCATTGCCGCCAACTACGGTGGCCGCTGGGATATCATGCAGGCCATGCAAGCCATGCTGAAAGCCCGCCCCGAACTGGTGAACGGCTTTGAAGAGGGCGATTTGCAGCCTCACCTTTCCATGCCGTACGCCCCTGAGCCCGATCTCTTCATCCGCACCGGGGGCGAGCAACGTATCAGCAATTTCCTGCTGTGGCAGCTGGCCTATACGGAGCTGTATTTCACAAATGTGCTGTGGCCGGATTTCAATGCGGCCGAACTGGATGGGGCGATTCATTCTTACCAGCAACGCGAACGCCGCTTCGGACGAACCAGCGATCAATTGAAGACCCATGCTTAAAACCCGCGTGATCACGGCTTTTGCCCTGCTGCTCGGCTTGCTGTTCGGACTGTTTTATCTGCCCAGTCTGGCCTGGAGCCTGCTGACCCTGGGCGTGATTACCATTGGTGCCTGGGAATGGGGCGGCATCGCCGCTTATGGCAGAACCGGACGCTGGGCTTATCTGCTGCTGACCATCGCCTTCGGCCTGGCCTTTTTCTTTTTGCAAATGCGCGTGGAAGAGTCGTATCTCGCCGCCATCGCCTTCTGGCTGTTGCTGGCGCTGCCCTGGCTGCTGTTCGGCTGGAAGGTGCGCAACCCGCTGCTGCTGGCTGCGACGGGCTGGCTGGTGCTGTTCCCCACCTGGTTTGCCCTGATGGATTTTCATGCCATGCGCCCCGCGCTGCTGTTTGGCTTGCTGGCGGTGGTGGCGGTGGCGGATATCGGCGCCTATTTTGCCGGGCGCGCGTTCGGCAGACACAAGCTGGCGCCTGCCATCAGCCCGGGCAAGACCTGGGAAGGGGTGGCGGGCGGCCTGCTCGGCGTAACCCTGTACGGCGCGCTATGGATGGCGCTGGAGGGCTCCCTGGGCGTGCCTTTCCCCGGTTTTGTCCTGCTCCTGGCCATGGCGGTGCTGAGCGTGGAGGGCGATCTGTTCGAGTCCTGGCTCAAGCGCCAGGCGGGGATCAAGGATAGCGGCCATATCCTGCCCGGACACGGGGGCGTGCTGGACCGCATTGATGCCATGACGGCAGCGCTTCCCCTGGCGGCAGCCGGTTATTTCGTTTCTGGATTTTCTCCATTCTGATCATGCCTGATAAACAAAAAATTACCGTACTGGGTTCCACCGGATCGATCGGCGTCAGCACCCTCGACGTCATTGCGCGCCACCCCGGCCTGTTCCGGGTGGTCGCGCTGACGGCCAATTCCCAGGTCGACAAGCTGTTCCTGCAATGCCAGCAGTTCGAGCCGGAATTCGCGGTGTTGCTGGATGCGGACGCGGCACAGCAACTGCAGCTGAAAATCACGGCGGCTGGCCTGGCCACCGAGGTGCTGCACGGGGTCGAGGCACTGGAACGGGTTTCGTCCCTGCCCCAGGTGGACAGCGTCATGGCGGCGATTGTCGGCGCGGCGGGGCTGCGTCCATCGCTGGCGGCGGCGCGGGCCGGCAAGAAGATCCTGCTTGCGAATAAAGAGACGCTGGTGATGTCCGGCCGCGTGTTCATGGACGCGGTGCGGGAAAGCGGCTCCGAACTGCTGCCGATCGACAGCGAGCACAATGCCATTTTTCAGTCCCTGCCGCGCGATTTCGGGCGCGGGCTGAATGCGGCCGGCGTGACGCGCATCCTGCTCACGGCTTCCGGCGGGCCGTTTCGCAACAAGGCATTGTCCGAGTTGGAGCACGTCACGCCCGACCAGGCTTGCGCCCATCCCAACTGGTCGATGGGGCGCAAGATTTCGGTGGACTCCGCCAGCATGATGAACAAGGGGCTGGAAGTCATCGAGGCGCACTGGCTGTTCGACGCGCCCGCGGACCAGATCCAGGTGGTGGTTCATCCGCAGAGCGTGATCCATTCCATGGTCGAGTATGCGGATGGCTCGGTGCTGGCCCAACTGGGCAACCCGGACATGCGCACCCCGATCGCCTATGCGCTGGGCTTCCCGGAGCGCATCCATTCCGGCGTTTCACCACTCGACCTGTTCAAGATCGCCCGTCTCGATTTCGAGGCGCCGGACCTGGCGCGCTTCCGCTGCCTCGACCTGGCCTACCAGGCCCTGCGCTGCGGCGGGACCGCCCCGGCGATTCTCAATGCCGCCAATGAAGTGGCGGTAGCCGCCTTTCTCGACGAAAAACTGCCCTTCCTCGGCATCCCGTCCGTGATCGAGCACGCGCTCGAACAGATCAGCGCAGTGCCCGTAACCTGCCTGGAAGACGTCCAGCAAGCCGACCGCCTGGCGCGCAAGGTCGCCAGCGAACATATCCTGAGGCAAGGAGCGGGTGCTTCTACTCCTCACCCCTCACCCCTCACTCCTCACTGATCTCCATGAGCCTGCTTTTCACCCTGGCTGCTTTCTCCCTTGCCCTGGGCGTCCTGATTGTGGTGCACGAACTGGGACATTACTGGGTGGCGCGCTGGTGCGGAGTAAAAGTGCTGCGCTTCTCGATTGGCTTCGGCAAGCCCCTGGTGGTCAGGAAGTCAGGTCATGACGGCACGGAATGGGCATTGGCAGCGTTTCCTCTGGGAGGCTACGTCAAGATGCTGGACGAGCGTGAAGGCGAGGTGGCGCCCCATGAGCTGCCGCGCGCCTTCAACCGGCAATCGGTGTGGCGCCGGATTCTCATTGTTGCGGCCGGACCGGTTGCCAATTTCCTGCTGGCCATTGCCTTGTACTGGCTCCTGTTCATCAGCGGGGTGCCGGGTGTGAAGCCCATGCTGGGGCAGCCGGCTTCTGGCAGCCCTGCAGCGGTGGCAGGTTTTCAGCCCGGGGAAGTGATGACGTCGATTGACGGCCAGGCCGTGGCAACGTGGCAGGATGCGCGCTGGCTGCTGCTCAAGCGGGTAATGAGTAAACAGGGCTTGAAAATCGAGACCCGCAATGAGCGCGGAGAAATCCAGTTCCGTATTCTGGAAACCGCCAGCCTGACGGCAGAGGATCTGGACGGTGACTTTCTTGAGAAGCTGGGCCTGACCCATTTTCGCCCCCTGTTGCGGCCGGTTATTGGCAAGCTGATAGCGGGCGGGGCCGGCGAGAAGGCCGGTTTGCGGACAGATGATGAAATTGAGGCCGTAAATGGCCGGCCGGTGTCACGCTGGGAGGACCTGGTGCAGTGGGTGAAAGATCATCCTGAGCGTGCACTGGAATTTGAAATCAATCGTGGCGAGCGCCTGTTGATTGTGCAGGTGACGCCTTCCGCCGCGACTGAGCAGGGCAAAACGGTGGGGAAAATCGGCGCGGCACCAAAGATGGACGCGGAACTGGGCAAGAAACTTCTGACCGAAGTGCGTTACCCGCCATTTCAGGCGCTGGGCGCTGCGCTGGATAAAACCTGGGATACTTCGCTGTTCAGCCTGCACATGCTGGGGCGCATGGTGGTGGGAGAGGTGTCCCTCAAGAATATCAGCGGTCCCATTACGATTGCGGATTACGCCGGCCAGTCGGCAAGCATGGGCTGGCTGCCCTATCTGAGCTTTCTGGCATTGATCAGCATCAGTCTGGGCGTGCTCAATTTGTTGCCCATTCCCTTATTGGATGGCGGGCATTTGATGTATTATATGGCCGAAATCCTGAAGGGAAGCCCCGTTTCGGAGCGCGCCATGGAAATCGGCCAGCAGGTCGGGATGGCGTTGTTGATGGCTCTCATGGCTTTTGCCTTTTACAACGATATTAACCGCTTGCTTTCCGGCCAATAATGAAAAAACTCATCCCGCTTCTGATTGCCTCCCTGTACGCGGCATCTGCCGTAGCCATTGAACCTGTCGTGGTCAAAGACATCCGGGTGGAAGGCATTCAGCGTACCGAAGCCGGTACGGTATTCAGCTACCTGCCTGTCAAGGTGGGCGACACCCTCGATGATGAAAAGGCCGCCGCCGCGGTCAAGGCGCTGTATGCCACCGGCTTCTTCAAGGATGTGCGCCTGGAATCGGATAATGGCGTGCTGGTGGTGATGGTGCAGGAAAGGCCGGCCATTGCCCAGGTGGATATTATCGGCAGCAAGGAATTCAGCAAGGAGCAGCTCAAGGACGGTCTTAAAATGGCCGGCCTGGCCGAATCCAAGATTTTTGACAAGGCTTTGCTCGATCGTGCCGAGCAGGAATTGAAGCGGCAATATTTCAGCCGCGGCAAGTATGGCGTGACGATCACTACCACGGTAACGCCGCTGGAACGCAACCGCGTAGCGATCAGCTTCGATATTTCCGAAGGCGAAATCGCCAAGATCAAGCAGATCAACATCGTGGGCAATGAAACCTTCAAGGAAAAGGAATTGCTTGAGCAGTTCGTGCTGTCCACCTCGGGCTGGATGACCTGGTACAGCAAAAACGACCAGTATTCCAAGCAGAAGTTGTCCGCTGATCTGGAATCGCTGCGCTCCTTTTATCTGAACCGCGGTTACCTTGAATTCAATGTGGCCTCCACGCAGGTTTCGATTTCACCCGACAAGAACGATATCTACATCACCATCAATGTGTTTGAAGGTACGAAGTACATCATTTCCGATGTCAAGCTGGCGGGAGAGCTGCTGGTGCCGGAAGAGGAACTCAACAAGCTGATCAAGGTGAAAACAGGTGATGTCTTTTCACGCGAGAAGCTGACCGAATCCAGCAAGGCCATCAGCGACCGCCTGGGCAATGACGGCTACGCCTTTGCCAATGTCAATGCGGTGCCGGAGATCAACAAGGAAAAAGGCACGGCGGCCTTCACCTTCTTCCTCGATCCAGGCCGTCGCGTCTATGTGCGGCGCATCAATATGGCAGGCAATACCAAGACGCGGGATGAGGTGTTGCGGCGCGAAATGCGCCAGATCGAGGGCGGCTGGTATGCGGCCGACAAGATCAACCGCTCGCGCGAGCGCTTGCAGCGGCTGGGGTATTTTTCCGATGTCAACGTGGAAACGCCCGCCGTCCCCGGCACCACGGATCAGGTGGACCTGAATTACAGCGTGACCGAAAAGCCGACCGGAAGCATCATGGCCGGAGCTGGTTTTTCCAGTTCGCAGGGATTGGTGCTGAGTGGCTCCATATCGCAGCAGAACGTGTTCGGCAGCGGAAATTTTCTTGCCGCGCAGATTAACAGCGGCGATGTCAACAAGGTTTACTCTCTGTCCTACACCAACCCCTATTTCACCGATAATGGCATCAGCCGCGGTTTTGATGTTTACAGGCGCGATGTTGATACCTCGCGCCTGTCTGCGGTGACCCAGTACAAAACCTCGACACTGGGTGGCGGAGTACGCTTCGGTATTCCCCTGAACGAGAAGGATACCGTCAGCCTGGGCCTGGCCGCCGAGCGGATCGAGAACACCATAATTGACAGCACCTCGACGAAGGTACTGAACTTCATTGAAGAATATGGCAATGTGGTCAACACGGTGCGCACCGATCTTGGCTGGGCGCGCGATACCCGCGACAACCTGCTGTATCCGACCAGCGGCAGCCTGCAGCGGGTGTATGGCGAAGTCGGATTGCCGGGGCTGGACCTTGAATACTACAAGGCGTCCTACCAGCATCAGTGGTTTCAGACCTTTGCCAAGCATTTCACCCTGATGCTGAATGGCGAGCTGGGTTATGCAGATACCTATAATGACAAAACCCTGCCTTATTTCAAGAACTTCTACGCGGGTGGCATTGGTTCCGTGCGCGGTTACCGTACCAGTTCCCTGGGGCCGCGCGATACGAATGATCTTGCCTTGGGGGGCAATTCCCGCGTGGTGGTGAATGCCGAGATACTGTTCCCTTTCCCCGGCTTGTCCAGCGATAAATCGGTGCGCCTGGGCACCTTCGTGGATGGGGGTATGGCGTTTGGCCCGGGTGACGCCAACGGCCGATACTCCAGGATAGATCTCGGTGAAATTCGTTACGCGGCAGGCGTTTCACTAAGCTGGTCCTCGCCAATCGGGCCGCTTAAATTCAGCCTGGCGCAACCGCTCAACGAGAAGGAAGGCGACAAGACTGAAATGTTCCAGTTCCAGATGGGCACCGTATTTTAAGATTTAGGAGAATTGAAGTGAAAAAGATTGTCATGACGATGCTTGCCCTCTCGCTGATGCAGGTGGGAAGTGTGGTAGCCGCGACCGAATTCAAGATCGGTTTCGTCAACACCGAGCGTGTGTTCCGCGAAGCTGCACCGGCGCAGAAGGCGCAGAAAAAACTGGAGAAGGAATTTGCTGTCCGTGATCAGGAATTGCAGAAGATGGCGAAGCAGGCCAAGGACCTTCAGACCTATCTGGAACGAGAAGGCGTGACCATCAGCGATACCGAACGCCGCAACAAGGAACGTGATCTGGCTAACCTGAACCGCGATTTTCAGCGTTCCCAGCGCGAGTTCCGCGAAGACCTCAACCTGCGCCGCAATGAAGAACTTTCCGCAGTTCAGGAGCGTGCCAACAAGGCCATTATTGCGATTGCCGAGAGCGAGAAATTCGACCTCATTCTGCAGGAAGCCGTGTACGCCAGTCATCGTATCGATGTGACCGAGAAAGTACTCAAAGCGCTATCCGAGAAGTAAGTTCAGGGCCGGACAGCCGGCCGGTTTTTCATTAGAAACAGTCCGTGGGCGCCGGCATGGAGCATACATATACGCTGAGTGAGATCGTGTCCCGCCTGGGTGGCGAACTGCTGGGCGATGCAGAAACACGGATCAATCAGGTGGCCGCGCTGGAAACGGCGCTGCCCGGAAATATCAGTTTTTATACTGCGGCGCGCTTCAGGAAACAGCTTGAGGCAACCCATGCGGGCGCGGTTATCCTCAACCAGGAAAACCGCGATGCAACGCAGAAGCCACGTATTGTCAGCAGCAATCCATCCGCCTATTTCGCCAGAGTGACGGCCCTGCTTAACCCGCCTGAACCCGTAGCCGCAGGGATTCATCCCACGGCAGTGGTGGAGCGGGATGCCGTCATTGCAGCCAGTGCTTCTGTTGGCCCTTTCGTCCATATCGGGCGTGGAGCGCGGATTGGCGAGCGGGTTATTGTCGGCGCCGGTTGCGCTATTGGAGACAAAGTCGAGATCGGTGATGACGCCCGCCTGTATCCCCGGGTGGTGATATACCATCAGTGTCTGTTGGGCGCGCGTGCGATTGTTCATTCTGGTGCCGTGATCGGTGCAGACGGATTTGGCCTGGCGCACGAGGAAGGCCGCTGGTTGAAAATCCCTCAGATCGGCCGGGTGGTGATCGGTGACGATGTCGAAATCGGCGCCAATACCACCATTGACCGCGGAGCGCTGGAAGATACGGTGATCGAGGAGGGGGTGAAGCTGGATAACCAGATTCAGGTGGCGCATAACGTTCATATTGGCGCGCACAGTGCCATGGCGGGTTGCGTCGGTATTGCCGGCAGTGCCAGGATTGGGCGCAATTGTACGGTTGGCGGTGCGGGCATGATTCTTGGCCATTTGAACATCGCCGACAATGTGGCGGTCTCATCCGGCACGCTGATTACCAAATCCATCACCAAGCCGGGTGCTTATACCTCGGCGATGCCATTCTCGACGCACGAGCAGTGGCTCAAGAATGCGGCGCATTTGCGTCACCTCGACAGCATGGCGGACAAGATCCACCAGCTGGAACAAAAGATTGCAGAACTCGAAAGGAAGAAATCGTGAGCAGCATGGATATTCATGAAGTCATGGCGCATTTGCCGCATCGTTATCCTTTCCTGCTGGTGGACCGGGTGCTGGAATGCGAACCGGGCAAGAACATTGTGGCGGTCAAGAACGTCACCATCAACGAGCCTTTCTTTCAGGGCCATTTTCCGCATCATCCGGTGATGCCCGGCGTACTGATCATGGAGGCGCTGGCGCAGGCGGCCGGCATCCTGTCGTTCAAGACCATGGGCTCGCTGCCGGACGAGAATTCCGTGTTCTACTTCGTTGGCATCGACAATGCGCGCTTCAAGAAGCCCGTCACCGCCGGAGACCAGTTGCATCTGCACATCGAGATCCTGCGCAATATGCGCGGCATCTGGAAATTCAAGGCGGAGGCCAGGGTGGACGGGGAGATTGTAGCCGAGGCCGAGTTGATGTGTGCCAAACGAGATATTGTCTAAGGTGCCGTCATGATTCACCCCACCGCGATCATTCACCCCTCGGCCCGGCTCGGCGATGGGGTTGCCGTCGGCGCCTATTCGCTGATCGGCGAGCACGTGGAAATTGGCGACCGCACCTGGGTAGGTCCGCATGTGGTCATTTCAGGTCACACCCGCATAGGCTGCGACAACAAGATATTCCAGTTCTCCAGCCTGGGAGAGGTTCCGCAAGACAAGAAATACGCGGGTGAACCGACCCGGCTGGAAATCGGCGACCGCAACACCATCCGGGAATTTTGCACCTTCAATCTGGGCACCGCGCAGGATCTTGGCGTTACCCGGCTTGGAAATGATAACTGGGTGATGGCTTACGTGCATGTGGCGCACGACTGTCTGATCGGCAACAACACCATTTTTGCCAATAACGCCACCCTGGCTGGGCATGTCACGATCGATGATTACGCCATTCTTGGCGGTTTTACCGGCGTTCATCAGTTCTGTCATGTTGGTGCCCACTGCATCACCGGCATCAGCTCGGTCATTACCATGGATGTGCCGCCCTATGTGACCGTCGGTGGCAATCCCACTGCGCCGCACGGAATCAATTCCGAGGGGCTTAAACGGCGCGGATTTTCGGGTGATGCCATCATGGCATTGCGGCGCGCCTACAAGACTCTGTACAAGTCGGGGCTGAGCCTGAATGACGCCAAGCAGGCCTTGGAGGAACAGAGCCGTTCATTCCCGGAAATCGCTTTGCTGCTGGAGTTCCTGGCCAAATCCACGCGCGGCATTATCCGCTAGACAGGAGCATGGCGGTGGCGGAAGGACACAGACTCAGGATTGGCATCGTCGCGGGCGAGGCTTCGGGTGACTTGCTTGGCAGCCATCTGATCGCCGCTCTCAGAGACAAGCTGCCGGATGTCGAGTTCGTCGGCATTGCCGGGCCAAAAATGCAGGCTGCCGGGGCAAAGTCCCTGTTCCCCATGGAAAAGCTGGCGGTGCGCGGCTACCTTGAGGTGTTGCGGCACTTTGCTGAAATACTCGGTATCCGGCGCAAACTCAAGCGTTATTTTCTCGCTAATCCGCCGGATTTGTTCATCGGTGTGGATGCGCCAGATTTCAATCTTGGCCTGGAAAAAACACTCAAGGCACACGGTATTCCTACCATTCACTATGTCAGCCCGTCGGTCTGGGCATGGCGCCGCGAGCGGGTCAAGACGATTGCGCGTTCGGTTACCCACATCCTTGCCCTGTTCCCCTTTGAGCCGAAAATATATGAAGAGGCGGGCGTATCCGTTACTTATGTCGGCCATCCCATGGCGGATGTACTGCCACAACAGCCTGACCGTGCTGCCATGCGTGCACAGCTCAAAATTCCAGCCCAGGGAAACGTCATTGCCTTGCTTCCGGGTAGCCGCCAAAGTGAATTGCACTACATGGCGGAATTGTTTATCCGGACGGCGCAGAAAATTGCCAGCATTGAACCGGATGTCCTCTTTCTGGTGCCGCTGGTCAGCCGCGAGACCCGGGATTTTTTCGAGGCCGCGCTGTACCGGTTGAACGGCGCGGATTTGCCGCTGAAAATCCTGTTCGGCCATGCGCATGCCGCATTGATGGCTGCCAATGTGGCGTTGGTGGCCTCTGGCACCGCCACGCTCGAAACCGCCCTGCTCAGGCGCCCCATGGTCATTACCTACAAACTGTCCCGGTTTTCAGCCTTTTTGATGCGGCGCAAGGGTTACCTGCCTTATGTCGGGCTGCCTAATGTTCTGGCCGGTCGTTTTATCGTGCCCGAACTGCTGCAGGAGGATGCCACGCCCGATAATCTGGCGCAGGCCTTGCTAAACCTGCTGAATGACACTCAGGTGCAAAATGGGTTGGATGCCGAGTTCCAGCACATGCAGGAAAGCCTGCGGCAAAATACGGCGGAACGCGCGTGCGAGGCGATTCTGAATTACTTGCCGCAGCGGAGCAAGGCATGATCCTGGAAAACTCAATTAACCACGGAGTTCACGGAGAACACGGAGTAAAAACAATGAATTGTGCATTTTTTGGCATTCACCCCTTGGGTGAGGTAATAAAAGGCTGTAAATTGCCCTTCTCCGTGCCCTCCGTGGTTTCGAATTAAGGTTTTTAAGATGATTTATCTGGCCGGCGTGGACGAAGCCGGGCGCGGGCCGCTGGTGGGCGCGGTATTTGCCGCGGCAGTGATTCTTGACCCCGCGCACCCCATTAGCGGCCTGGCGGATTCCAAGAAGCTGAGTGAAAAAAAGCGCGAATTCCTGGCGCTGGAAATCAGAAAATATGCGTTGGCCTGGTCGATTGCCAGTGCTTCGGCGGAAGAAATCGACCGCATCAATATTCTGCAGGCCAGCCTGTTGGCGATGAAGCGGGCAGTGGAGGGGCTGGCTGTGGTTCCCCATGAGGTTGTGGTGGATGGTTTGCACTGTCCAGCTCTGTCCTTGCCTGTACGCGCGGTGGTCAAGGGTGACAGCCTGGTTGCGGAAATTTCGGCAGCCTCCATCCTGGCCAAAACCGCAAGAGATGCCGAAATGCGTGAATTGCATCTGGTCTATCCGCACTATGACTTTGCACGACATAAAGGTTATCCTACGCCTGCGCATTTGCAGGCCATTCAGTGTCATGGCGTGATACCGCAGCACCGGCGCAGTTTTGGCCCGGTCAGGCGTGCGCTGGAATTGTTAATAAATTAAATCGGAGGGGTTTAGGTATGAAGTTCATGATCATGCTGCACGTGTTGGGAATCGTGATCTGGGTCGGGGGCATGTTCTTTGCCCACCAGTTACTGCGCCCGGTGGCGGCCGAATTGCTTGAACCGCCTCTGCGTCTGCAATTGTGGGCGGGTGTGTTCCGGCGTTTTTTCCCCTGGGTGTGGATCTGCGTTTTCGTG
The DNA here is from genome assembly GCA_041651995.1 of Sulfuricella sp. Lineage (NCBI taxonomy): Bacteria > Pseudomonadati > Pseudomonadota > Betaproteobacteria > Nitrosomonadales > Sulfuricellaceae > Sulfuricella > Sulfuricella sp. Next base: position 63,522 of record JBAZID010000007.1, read on the forward strand.
GTACTGGGATCGGGCCTGTTCATGATCATGCTGATGGGCGGGATGACGGTCATTCCTCTTTACGTGCACGCCATGCTGGGGCTTGGGTCAGCCATGATGGCAATTTTTGCTTATGTGTTCTTCGCGCCCTATGCCCGCCTCAAGGAAAGCGTGGCGAATCAGGACTGGAAAAGCGGAGGCGCTGCCTTGGCATTCATCCGGCAGCTGGTCGGCATCAACCTGAGCCTGGGGCTGGTCACGATTGCCTTGGCCACGGCAGGGGCCATGTTGGCATAGCGCGAGGCGGTATAAGTTGATAAAGTTGTCGCAAACATTTCGCTGGCATGAATTGGGCAAGCCTGCGACGAGAGGGGAATTAAAATGCTGGTGATTGTTGGTTATGTCGTCATTCTGGCATCAATTTTCGGTGGCTTTGCCATGGCGGGCGGCCATCTTGCATCGCTCTGGCAGCCCGTTGAGGTGATCATGATTGGCGGCGGAGCCCTGGGTGCAATGCTGGTTGGCAGTGGACCCAAGGTGATGAAGGCGACTTTCAAAGCGCTGCCGTCCATTTTCAAGGGCTCGAAATATACCAAGGCCTTGTACATGGAGTTGCTTACCCTGTTGTTCGAGTTGCTGGCCAAGGTGCGCAAGGAAGGTCTGATGTCGATTGAATCAGACGTGGAGGATCCACATGCCAGCCCGATTTTCAGCAAATATCCGACAATTGCACACGATCATCACGTGGTCGAATTCATTACCGATTATCTGCGCCTGATGGTGGGGGGCAACCTCAATGCCATGGAAATCGAGAACCTGATGGATAACGAAATCGAAACCCACCATCAGGAAGGCCACATTCCGGTTTCTGCCGTGGCCAAGCTGGGCGATGGCCTGCCGGCATTCGGCATCGTGGCGGCGGTGATGGGTGTGGTGCATACCATGGAATCGGTGGGTATTCCGCCCTCGGAGCTGGGCATGCTGATTGCCGCTGCGCTGGTGGGTACGTTCCTCGGTATTTTGCTGGCTTATGGTTTCGTGGGGCCGGTTTCGACCCTGCTGGAAAACAAGCTGCAGGAATCCAGCAAGGTATTCGAGTGCATCAAGGTGACCCTGCTTGCCAGCCTGAATGGCTATGCGCCCCAGGTGGCAGTGGAATTCGGCCGTAAAGTGCTTTATTCCACCGAACGTCCGAGCTTCCTTGAGCTGGAAGAACACGTCAAGCAGTCCAAGGGGAAATAACAAGTTGTCAGTCATCAGCTATCAGCCGTCAGCCCGTAGTTTGCCGCTGATAGCTGAATGCTGAATGCTGATTGCTGAAAGCTAAAATATGAGCGACGACTCCCAACGCCCCATAGTCATCAAGAAAATCAAGAAAAGCGCTCACGGCCACCATGGCGGGGCGTGGAAAATCGCCTATGCGGATTTCGTGACCGCGATGATGGCCTTCTTCCTATTGATGTGGTTGCTGGGTTCAACCGCCAAGGGTGATATGGAAGGGATTGCGGAATATTTCAAAACTCCGCTCAAGGTCGCCCTGCAGGGCGGCACGGGCAGTGGCGATGCTTCCAGCGTGATCAAGGGTGGCGGTACGGATATCAGCCGCAAGGCGGGCCAGGTCAAGAAGGCGGAAGATCCTGTCAGCAAAAAGCGGGCCATCAATCTGGAAGCCGCCAAGGCCGAACTGGTGCGCAAGGAGAAACTGAAGCTCGAGGATCTCAAGGGCAAGCTGGAAAAAACCATTGATAGCAACCCATTGCTCAAGCAGTTCAAGAAACAGCTGATGCTGGATATCACCAAGGAGGGGTTGCGCATCCAGATCGTGGACGATCAGAACCGCCCCATGTTCGACAGCGGTGGCGCGCATCTTAAACCCTATACCCTGGTTATTCTGCGTGAAATCGGCAAGGTGCTGAACGAGGTGGATAACCGTATTTCGCTTTCCGGGCATACTGACGCCACACCTTATTCCGGGGGCGACAAGGGTTACAGCAACTGGGAACTGTCGGCTGACCGCGCCAACGCTTCGCGCCGCGAGTTGGTCGCTGGCGGCATGGAGGATGGAAAAATGCTGCGTGTGGTCGGCTTGTCTTCAGCCGTTCCCTTTGATCAGGAAAACCCGGCCAGTCCTGTCAATCGCCGCATCAGCATCATTGTCATGAACCGGGAAGCTGAAGAAGCCATTACCAAAGCGGACAAGGCCGAACTTGAAATCGCCAGCAAGGAGGATGTGGCCGGTACGCTGCAGGAAAAAGGTAAAGAGGCGGCAGGTGCAGATCCAGCCAAGCACTGAAATCGTGGCCCCTATGCCTGAGGACTCGCCTTCCACCAGAGGCGTGGCGCCGGGCATGAAGTCATTGCTGGTGCAAATCGTGGCAGTGATGCTGTGGCTGATGCTGGGCACGCCCTTGCTGGAGCGAGTGGGGGTATTTCTGTTGCCGCTGCACCATGCCCTGTGTGTGGGTGGCCTGGCAGCCGCACTGGGCTGGGCGTGGCGGCTGCCACGCTGGTGGCTGCCGATCAATTTTCTGTTCGTGCCCGCGCTGCTGGCGATGCATGGCCTGGCGCTCGCTTCGTACTGGTATATGGCTGCTTTTGCGCTGTTGCTTCTGGTTTACTGGAGCGTCGCCAGAACCCAGGTCCCCTTGTATCTTTCCAGCCGCAAGGCGTGGCAAGCCGTGGCAGAGCAGCTTCCGCCCTCTGCCGTGGTGGCGGATCTGGGCTCTGGCCTCGGTGGGCTGCTGCGTTTCCTTGTGCAGCTGCGGCCGGATGGGCGCTACGTGGGCATGGAAATTGCGCCGCTGCCCTTCCTGGTGAGCTGGCTACGCATGCGGCTTTGCAAGGGGTGTTGCGAAATTCGCTGGGGCAGTCTGTGGCGCGTCGATCTGCGGCCTTTCGACGTGGTCTATGCTTACCTCTCCCCGGTGCCCATGGCGGATTTGTGGCGCAAGATCCAGCGTGAGATGCGGCCCGGAACGCTATTTATCAGTAATACGTTCCAGGTCCCCGGCGTGGAGCCGAGCGAAGTGGTGGAGCTGGATGACTTGCACCAGTCCCGGCTTTATCTGTACCGCCTCGGTGCTGGCGGAAGTGAGCCATGAGCAAGCTGCCCGGGTCCATGGATGAGTGGGTCACGTTTCTGGAAAGTCAGGATGTGCCGGTGTTGCGCCGTACCATACGGGAACTCGACAGGTTGCGCCCCAGCGCGGAACGGCTGACAGCGTCGCAACTCGCGGTTGTTGTCCTGCGCGATCCACTCATGACGCTGAAACTCCTGCGGCTTGCCAATTCAGCGCGGCGCGGTCGGCTGGGCACTGAAATTACCAGTGTCGAACACGCCATCATGATGCTGGGCGCGGTGCCCTTGTTCAAAAAATTCGCTTCGCTGGTGGCGCTTGAGGACATGCTGGCGCAACAAGCGCTGGCACTCGCCAGCGTGCTTCAAGTCTACAGCCGCTCCCTGCATGCGGCCTATCAGGCCCGGCAGTGGGCCATCCAGCACCAGGATATCCGGGTTGAAGAGGTCTATATCGCGGCTCTTCTGCATGATATGAGCAATATCATGCTGTGGATTTATGCGCCGCAGCGCGCTCAGGAGATCCGCGATGCGGTGTGGCGCGAGCATCTGCACTACGGTGTGGCCCACGAAAAGATCATGGGTTTTTCAGTGGCGGACTTCCGCCTGGCATTGGCGGCTGCCTGGCGTTTTCCGGAAATGCTGGCGGAACTGGTGGATTGCCGCAATGCTGGAGTTCCGCGTGCACAAGGCGTGCTGTTGGGTGTATCCATCGCTCACATGGCTGAAAGAGGCTGGTACGGGGTGCAAATGGAAGCAACGCTGGAGGCGATGGCGGACAACCTGAACCTGCCGCAGGAAACGACAACCTGGCTGGTGCATCAGACCGCGGTTGCTGCCGCGCGGTACTGGGATTGGTATGGTGTGCCGCCTGCCGCTGCGTGGCTGCCCATGCTTCCAGGCACCTGGGAGGAAGAACGTTTGCCGGCCGCGGCACTGAACCAGGAGGAAGAAGGGGGTGAAACAGTTTGCCTGATGCCGGACTCTTTCAGCTTGCAGCAGGTGATGGACGAAATCAGCGCCCATCTGGATGGCTCACTCGATCTGCACGATATGATGACGCTGGTGTTGCGGGGGATGCATGAGGGGCTTGGCCTCAATCGCATCATCTTCAGCCTCATCTCTCGTGACCGCGCTTTTCTCAAAACAAAATATGTTCATGGCGTTCCTCTGGCTTCACCGTTGCGGCAGTTCGAAGTTGATCTGCGCAGCCCCAATTTGTTCGTGCGCCTGCTGGAGAAAATGCAGGGAGTCTGGTTCAGCCCCGCCAATGCCAAAATCCTTGCACCAATGATTCCGCCGGAAGTACGGAAAATAATCGGGGAGGGAGAGTTTTTCGCCATGTCCATCTTCGTGCATGGCAAGCCGGTAGGGTTGTTTTATGCCGACCGCGAACATGGCGAGTGCAGTCTGGATGAGCATACCTATATTGAATTCAAGAAATTGTGCGTGCGCGCAGCGGACGGTCTGGCTCATCTGGCAAGAAAATAAAAGAAAAACAGGGCCGTTTGCTGCCATATCCGGCAGCACTTTCGGCTAATCAGCTATGATATGCAAATGAAATTAAAAGTCCTGACAGAAGATCTTTCCCTGGGAATGTTTGTGTACGAGCTTGATCGCCCCTGGCTCGATACGCCCTTTGTTTTTCAGGGTTTTTTGATCGAACAGCAAGAGCAAATTGAAGATTTGCGCCTTTATTGCCGCTTTGTCCTGGTGGATCCGGCAAGGAGTACGGTGCCGGTAGGAGGGGTGTCTGGCGGGGCATCTGCCGCTTCCAGGGCTTCAGTTGCCACGGCGAAACGGCTGGAAGCCATGGAGCGCGTTGCGAGTGAACGCTCCATACTGGTACTGGAGGAAGCGCCGGCCCCGTCTTCGACACCCACTGGCCGGTTGCTGGCGAAATTGCGTACCCATTATCCTCCCCTGACAAAAGTCGAGGATGAGCTGCCCCTTGCGAAACAGACCCTGGAGCGGACAAGCGAGGCGGTGCGCTCGATACTTGAAGGCGTCATAAGCAAGGGTGTTCTGGACAGCAAGGTCCTGCATGAATCCATCGATGAGGTAACAGAGAGCGTCATCCGTAATCCTGACGCCTTGCTCCTGCTCTCTTATTTGAAGAAAAAAAGCAAGTATGCCTATGATCACGCAATCAGTGTGTCCATTCATCTTCTGGCTTTTGGCCGTCACATAGGACTGCCGAAGAAGCAGTTGCAAACGCTTGGAGCAGCCGGTCTCCTGTTGGATATTGGAATGGCCCGCCTGCCGGAAACCATTCTTGAAAAAAAAGGAAATTTGTCGTCAGAAGAATATGAGGCCATGAAGGAACATGTCCAGTTTGGTCTCGACATTATTCGCAGCAGCCCTGAAATTGCTCCTCAGACTGTTGAAATTATCACCCAGCACCATGAACGGGAAAATGGCAGCGGCTACCCGCAGGGTCTGAAAGAGCGGGAAATTACCCTGTTAGGAAAGATGGCCGCGATCGTTGACTGTTTTGTGGCCCTGATTAGCGAAAGGCCTTATGCGGACTCGGTTGCCCCTCTCGACGCCTTGCAAAAGCTGTACAACTGGCGCAAGGAGTATTACCACGAAGACATGGTGGAACAGTTTATCCAGTGTCTGGGCCCATATCCGGTAGGAAGTTATGTGGAACTGAATACCGGGGAAGTAGCCATTGTACTGGCGCATAATCGCATCAGGCGGCTCAAGCCCAGGGTAATGGTCTTCCTCGATACGGACAAAAAACCTTATACGTCACCCATTATGCTGGATTTGATCAATGCCCCTCCTGCATTCAATGACCAGCCCTATGAAATCAAATGCTCCCTGCCGGAGGGGGGGTACGTGATCGATTTGAAGGAATTTTACCTTTGAGCATGGAGAGAGGCGAGACCGGTGCCAGGTTTTTGACGCCCGGTCCGGCTGCATTGTCGTCCTCTCTACTCCCCGATCACTTGGGATTTATTACCGAGCTGGTTGCGGCGCTAAACAGTGCGCCTGCGGACGCCAAGGTGGGGGTTGCCTTGATATCGCTCGAATGTGTGGGCCGTATCGATGGCATGATGGGTTATCGGGCCGGAGATTCCTTGTGCATTCAGGTGGCGGGAATGTTGAGCCATGCCTTGAAGCCGGGAGACGGCATTTTCAGGGTCGGGCGTAATGAACTGGCTTGCCTGTTGAGAAACTTGCCCAGCGAAGCCCACGCTGTTCTCGCCGCTCACAAGATATTGCGCACCTTGAATACCTCCGTGTGTATTGATGAGTCCTATTTTTATGCAACCCCCTTTGTGGGTGTCGCGCTGGGTTCGAAAGAAAATTTCGATGGCGACTCAATTCTGCGTCAGGCAAATGTTGCAATGCACGAGGCCAAGCGAAGAAGGGACAGATTCGCTGTTTACGAAGCCAGGCTGGATACGCCGTATCTGCTGCAATTCAGGTTGCAGAACGATTTGCGCAATGCCATTACGGAAAACGCACTGGATGTTCATTTTCAGCCCAAGCTGGACTTGCGTTCCGGTAAGATTGCCGGGGTTGAGTCGCTGGCCAGATGGGAGCACGCATCAGAAGGCGCCATATCTCCCGGCAAGTTCATTGCTGTTGCCGAGGCATCGGGTTTTGTTTCTGATTTGACCATGCGCGTGCTGAACTCGGCTCTGTGTCATTACGATGCCATGCGGGCAGTCTCTGCAGATGTACATTTGGCCATCAATCTTTCGGCAAATGATTTGCAGGAAATACATTTGTCCGAAGTGATCCAGCAGATGCTGGGTATCTGGAATGTGCCTGCCAGCAGCCTTACCCTTGAATTAACCGAAACTGCCGTGATGGAGGATGATGCCATGTATGGCGAGTCGCTGGAGCGGCTCAAGGAAACGGGGGTTCGGCTTTCGATCGATGATTTCGGGACGGGTTATTCTTCCATGAGCCGCCTGCGCAGTTTGCCGGTGGATGAACTCAAGATCGATATGAGTTTTGTGAGGGGCATGCTTACCTCTTCCCAGGACGAAAGGATCGTTCATTCCATGATCGGGCTGGCCCATGATCTCGAGCTCCAGGTTGTGGCGGAAGGTGTTGAGGATTTAGCCACCTTGCTGCGGCTGAAAGAAATGGGCTGTGACCTGGTGCAGGGCTATTACGTCAGCAAGCCGCTGGACACGGAAAAAATCGTTGATTTTCTTGCTGCATGGAAAGTTTTGCCTGAACAGGCATGGGGATAAAGGGATTCCGGTATTGAGTGAACGTCAACTTTGGTATGTGCGCCGTGCGGGGGCGGTGAGCGGGCCTTTTCCAGGCCGGGTGGTGGCTAACCATGTTCTGCTGGGCAGGCTCGACCCTTCTGACGAAGTCAGTATGGACCAGCTGGAATGGCAGTCCCTGATGACAGTGCGCACCCTGTTGCCCGTGGAGTTGCTTGAACTGCAGACCACGAACGATCCGGAAAGGAAACGCTGGCTGGAAGAACGCCTCAAGGCTGCCCATCGCTGGGCGGATGAGCGCACCCACCTGGACCGGAGGTTGCAGGAAAATGCTGCCGGGCCGCGTGGTGAAGAGCGCCGCAAAATCAGCGTCAGCTCCGACGTGCTGGCCCTGCCGCACTTTCATCCCGAACTAGAGCGGTGGCCTTCGCGCCGGCGCTACCTCGGCGCAATAATTGTTGTCTCGATACTGGTGTTGCTGGTGACGCTGGGGCTGGTTTTTTACCCGCCCGTCAATCCGTTCAAGGTCGGTGTCGTCCCCGAACTGCCCCAGTGCCAGCATGACGCTGCGCCCAGGGTTAACTGGAGCGGTTGCGATAAACAGGAAATCCTCTTGCGGGGCGCCGACCTGAGCGGCAGCAATCTGACCTATGCCAATTTTTCCCGTGCCGACCTGTCCGGTTCCCGGCTCCGTCAGGCTGAACTGGCCGGGGCGAATTTCAATCAGGCCAATCTGAATGACGCCGATCTGGATGGCGCAAACCTGAGCTACAGCGACCTGCGCGGCGCCACGCTGGTTTCCGCTTCACTCAAGGGTGCCGTGCTGGACCGTGCCATCTGGCAGGATGGACGGGAATGCGCGATGGGCTCGCGAGGGCAGTGCCGGTGATTACCTCGCGCGACAATGACTTGTTCAAATCCCTCAGGAAGCTCGCCCAGAGCGGACGTGAAAGAAAAAAAACCGGGCAGGCGTTGCTGGATGGCGAGCATCTCATTACCGCGTATGTGGAGCAGGTCGGCTTGCCGCAAATGCTGATTGTCTCGGCTTCCGGTCAGCAGCGGGCAGAAATCTGTTCCGTGCTGGAAGCTTTGCCATCTGTCCATTTGGCGCTTATGAGCGATGTCCTGTTTCGGGAAATTGCACCAGTCGATGCGCCTACCGGCATTCTGGCGCGGGTGGCGGTGCCGCAGTTGACGATGGGGGAAAAGGTAAGTTTCGCGGTGTTTCTTGAAGCGCTTCAGGACCCCGGAAACCTCGGGTCCATCCTGCGCTCCGCTGCGGCTGCAGGCGCGCAGGCAGCCTACCTTTCAGCAGGCTGCGCGGATGCCTGGGCCCCCAAGGTACTGCGGGGAGGGATGGGCGCGCATTTTTGCCTGCCGATTCATGAAGGGGTGGATTTGCTTGCGGCTACGAGAAATTTTGCCGGAGATGTCATTGTCACCAGCCTGCAGGCTGAAGTGGATTTGTTTGATCTGGATCTCGCCGGGCCGGTAGCCTTCGTGATTGGCAACGAGGGGGCCGGCGTGTCGCCCGGCTTGCAGCAGGCCGCCACGCAGCGAATTCGCATCCCGATGCCGGGTGCAATGGAATCGCTCAATGCCGCAGCGGCTGCTGCAGTGTGTTTTTTTGAACGCGTGCGTCAGACGCGCATGGCGGGTAGTGCAAAAGGGTCTTAATTTACTTGTGAATTTCCCCTTAAAACAGGTAAAATGCACGATTTAAGTTTTTGGAGAGGGAAGATGTCTGTTAACACCGAGCAAAAAGCACAGATCGTGCGGGATTATCAAACTGGCGCTGCCGATACCGGCTCCCCGGAAGTTCAGGTTGCCCTGATGACCGCTCGCATCAATGACCTGACCGGGCATTTCAAGGATAACGCAAAGGACCATCATTCCCGTCGTGGCCTGCTCAAGATGGTCAGCAAGCGCCGCAAACTGCTGGACTACCTGAAGGGCAAGAGCGGCGATCGTTACCGTACCCTGATCGAGCGTCTGGGCCTGCGTAAATAAATTGTCTGTTAGTAGATAATTTATCGGCAACAAGCCTCGAGCAACAAGAAAAAAGGATCTGGCATTGAAGCATATCAAGAAAAGTTTTTCCTACGGGCGTCATGAAGTCACCCTGGAAACGGGCGAGATTGCTCGTCAGGCACATGGCGCCGTGATGGTGGACATGGATGGCACCGTGGTGCTGGTCACCGTGGTCGGCAACAAGGACGTCAAACCCGGGCAGGACTTCTTCCCGCTGACCGTCGATTATCAGGAACGCACTTACGCCGCAGGCAAGATCCCCGGCGGCTTCTTCAAGCGCGAGGGACGTCCCTCCGAGAAGGAAATCCTGACTTCGCGTCTGATTGACCGCCCCCTGCGTCCGCTGTTCCCGGAAGGCTTTTACAATGAAGTGCAGATCGTTGCCACGGTCATGTCTTCGAATGCCGAAATCGATGCCGATATCCCGGCCATGCTGGGCGCATCCGCTGCGCTCGCCATCTCCGGCATCCCCTTCGACGGCCCGATCGGCGCTGCGCGCGTGGGCTACATCGACGGTAGTTACGTGCTCAACCCGACCGCGACCGAACTGAAAACCACCCTGCTGGATCTGGTGGTAGCCGGTACCGACACGGCAGTCCTGATGGTCGAATCCGAAGCACAGCAGTTGCCCGAAGATATCATGCTGGGCGCGGTGGTATACGGCCACGACCAGATGCTTGCCGCCATCAACGCCATCAATGAACTGGCTGAAGAAGTTGCCGCTGAAGCCTGGGAATGGACCGCTCCCGAGAAGGACGCCGAACTGGTGGCGAAAATCGCCGAGCTGGCTGAAGCCGATGTGCGCAAGGCTTACCAGATCAAGCAAAAGCAGGCGCGCTACGCGCAGGTGGACGAAATCCGCAGCCGCGTGGTGGATGCAGTGGCGGGTGAAGGTGCGAATTCCGATCGCATCAACCATATCAAGAACCTCTTCCAGGACCTGGAAGCCAAGATCGTGCGCGGCCAGATCCTCGACGGTGAACCACGCATTGACGGTCGCGACACGCGCACCGTGCGCCCCATCACCATCCGCACCGGCGTATTGCCGCGCACCCACGGTTCCGCCCTGTTCACGCGTGGCGAAACCCAGGCGCTGGTAGTTTCCACGCTGGGCACGGCACGCGACGAGCAGAAAATCGATGCGCTGCAGGGTGAGTATTCCGACCGCTTCATGCTGCATTACAACTTTCCCCCGTACTCCACCGGCGAAACCGGCCGCGTGGGCACGCCCAAGCGCCGCGAAATCGGGCATGGCCGTCTGGCCAAGCGTGCCCTGGTGGCTGTATTGCCAGATGCTGCGGATTTTGCTTACTCCATGCGCGTGGTGTCCGAGATCACCGAATCCAATGGTTCCAGCTCCATGGCATCAGTCTGCGGTGGTTGCCTGTCCCTGATGGATGCAGGCGTGCCGCTCAAGGATCACGTGGCCGGTATCGCCATGGGCCTGATCAAGGAAGGAAATCGCTTTGCCGTGCTGACCGACATCCTGGGTGATGAAGATCACCTCGGCGACATGGACTTCAAGGTGGCCGGCACCGAGACTGGCGTGACCGCGCTACAGATGGACATCAAGATCAACGGCATCACCAAGGACATCATGCAGGCCGCCCTGAGCCAGGCCAAGGAAGGCCGCATGCACATTCTCGGCATCATGAAGGAAGCCGTTGGCAAACCGCGTGAAGAGCTGTCCGATTTCGCGCCGCGCATGATTACCATGAAGATCAACCCGGAAAAAATCCGTGACGTGATCGGCAAGGGTGGCGCGGTGATCCGTGCCCTGACGGAAGAAACCGGCACCAGCATCGACATCGGCGAGGACGGCACAGTTACCATTGCCTGCATGAGCTCCGAAGCCGGCGAACTGGCCAAGAAGCGCATTGCCGACATCACCGCCGAAGTGGAAGTGGGCAGGGCCTACGACGGCACCGTGCTCAAGCTGCTGGATTTCGGCGCCATTGTCAGCGTGCTGCCGGGCAAGGACGGTCTGTTGCACATCTCCCAGATCGCCCACGAGCGCGTCAACGCAGTAGCGGACCACCTCAAGGAAGGTCAGGCGGTCAAGGTGAAAGTGCTGGAAGCGGACGAAAAAGGGCGCCTGCGCCTGTCCATGAAAGCCCTGCTGGAAGCCCCGGCACCCGCAGTTCCGAAAGCACCCGCCGAGCAGCCGCAAGCAAGCGAGTAAGTAAGCAATACCGGCCGATGGCCAGAAAAAGCCCCGGAGGGAAATCTCCGGGGCTTTTTGTTGTGCGCTGAAGACGCGTCCTGATTTGGACTGTCGTGATATGGCCACTTGCCATTAAGCTTGCAAACAAGGCCCCAGCGCTACCCGCTCAAGTTTCTCCTGCGATGGCTTCGATTTCCAGCAGAAGTTCGCTGCGGCAGATGTCTGCCAGAAGATACATGCAGGAAACGTGATTCCCAATCGAGTTTTCGACAATCGACTGGATTACCGGGAAATCCCTTGCATGTCGGATGTACACTTTGAGCGAGCGGAGCTGGGCAAATTTTTCGTTGTCCTGGTCAGTGAATGCGAGCCCGAGGACACGGCTGACGTTCTTCAACGTTTCGTGCGTTTGCTGTGCCACATCATCCAGGCAAGTCGAGGCGTGGCCGACAATGCTGGCGGTGCCGGAAACGAAGAGTTGCGGCTCTTTCAGCCAGGAAATCTGGGTGGCGCGGGAAAACAGCGGGCTGCGTGGACCATATTGTGGCGGGTAATCGTAGGCGCTCACCTGGCGATCGTTTTCCACTGCCGTGCCTGGCCTGGTTGCCGCGATAAAATACAGTACAAACTGCCCGCCCCGGCTGCCAACGGCGCTGGCCGCGGGAATGTCTTCAGCCTGAAGGCGCTCGAATTGTGCAAAGGCATCGTGGCGGCCGATGCAGAAATGCTTGTAGCGTTCCACGCCATCCGCTTCATCGGCGTTGATGGCGGCAAAATAATTCCACACGCGTAGCAGGTTTGGAACGTTTTCGCTCTGCAACAGCGAGAATATTTCCCGATAGGCATGATACGTGCCGATTTCCAGGCTTTCATGGGGCGGCTGGCGGTAGCAGCCAAACAGAAAATCCGTGGTGCGCGCCCAGTGAATGTTGCCGGTCCGGGCTGCGCTGACAGGATCTCCCGCTGCCCAGATTTCCAGTAGCGGCTCCAATCCCAGTTGCGGCATTTCGACGCTTGCGACGGGGATTCGCCCGGGAATGAAGGGCGCTTCAATGCCGTGGCAGATCACACCCAGGACATGATTGGCGTGTTCGCTCAGAAAATTGCGGGCCGCGCCCAGAGGAAAGTACAAGGCCGTGATGCAGCCCGGGCCGGGCAAGTCTCTGGAAACGATCATGCCGGCGGCAAGGGCTGATGCTTCCCCCGGTTCTGGGCGCAAGGCGAAGCCCGGATTTGATAGTGTGTCAGCATGAGCTTGCATAGCGCGGATTATCGCATAAAGCCTGGTTTTTACTAAGGGTTTGAATTGCTGCTTACTCCGGCTTATAATGACCGCCCTTTGCCCTGTTTTATAGGGGGAGCTCCATGCAAAGAACCATGCTCAAATCGAAGTTGCATCGCGTCCGGGTGACTCACTCCGAGCTTCACTACGAGGGTTCCTGCGCGATTGACGAAAATCTGCTGGAAGCGGCTGATATCCGCGAGTACCAGCAGATCGAGATCTACAACATCACCAATGGCGAACGTTTTGCCACCTATGCCATCCGTGCCCAGCGCGGCTCCGGTGTTATTTCGATCAATGGAGCTGCTGCGCACAAGGCCAATCCTGGCGACCTCATTATCATTGCCAGCTACGCGAGCTACAACGAGCTGGAACTGCAGAAATTCCACCCCGACCTGGTATATGTCGACGAGCATAACCGCATCATCGATCGTAGACAGGAAATCCCGGTGCAGGCTGCCTGATTCCGCATTGGCCTGCCCTGAGCCGCTGCTCAACTCCTGCATCAAGGCGCGCCTCGCGCCTTGGCTAATCACCTGAATCGACATCATGCGCATCACCCTTGTTCATCCAGCCGGCTTTAATTTTGTCCCGGGTCAGCCTGATTTTTCCGTGCTGGCCAACCGCATGGTGCCGATCGGAATTCTCACCCTGGCGGCCTGGCTCGAGAAGCACGGCCATCCCACCGAGGTGCATGATTGCCTCGGACCGCACTCCCCGCCGGGTACGGAGGAAAATGCCGAGCTCATCCTTGCTACCAGCCCGGAGATTGTGGGGTTTTCCGTCACCACTTCGGCGTTCATGGATGCGGTCGAGATCACCCGTTACATCAAGAACAAACGCCCTGACATCACGGTGGTGTATGGCAATGTTCATGTTTCCTCGATCGGCGCGCCACTGCTCGATCACTTTCCGGAAATCGATTATCTGGTTATCGGCGAAGGCGAAGGTTCCATGCTGGATCTCGCCGAAGGCAAGCCGCCCGGCGAAATTCCCAATCTGGTCTATCGTGATGGCGGGAGCAATATCTCGAACCCGCGTCGCGCCCGTATTCTCAACCTGGACGAACTGCCTTTCCCTGCCTATGAAAAGCTGAAGGGCTTCCCGGAGGGGTATCACCTGCCGCTGTTTTCCTACGCAAAACGCTGGGGCGGCACCATGGTTACCTCGCGCGGCTGCCCCTATACCTGCTCCTTCTGCGATCGTACCGTGTTCGAGCGGCTCTACAAGTACAACTCCGCGCAATACATCTACGACCACATGAAGCATTTGCGTGATAACTTCGGTGTCTACCACATCAATTTCTACGACGATCTTTTCACCGCCCAGAAAAAGCGCGTTACCGAATTATGCAATTTGCTGATCGAAAAACCGCTCGGCATGAACTTCAACTGTGCCATCCGCACCGGCCACACCTCGGACGAGATGTTGGCGGAGCTGAAAAAAGCAGGGGCGCTGATGGTCTCCATGGGCATTGAATCGGCTGACCCGGAAATGATGGAACGCCACAAGGCCGGCGTCACGCTTGAGGCGGTAAAGAAGACGGTCGAGCAGATTCATGCTGCTGGCCTGCGTGCCAAGGGCCTGTTCATCTTCGGCATGCCGGGCGAAAAACCGGAAACCGTAAAGGTCACCAGCGATTTCATCCTCTCGCTCGATCTTGACGAGATGAACATGACCAAATTCAGCCCGCTTTACGGTGCGCCCATCTGGGACGAGTGCAAGAGCGGCTCCGGCAATTTCAACGAAGACTGGCGGCTGATGAACTGCCTTAATTTCGTGTATCTGCCGGAGGGATTTTCTTCACGCGAGGAAATGGATGCGCTTTACAACTGGCATGTGCGGCGTTTCTACGACAGCAAGGGCTACCGCCGCCGCTTCGCCAAACGTATCCGGGAACATCGCTGGAGCTTGTGGCACCTGGTCAAGAATCTGCCGCGCGTGATTCAGGCGATGCGCTATTTCAGCGCCAACCAGAAGGAACTCGAAGCCATCCGCAAAAATTTCCCGCTCCACCCCCGCCAGCCGCAGAATCTCGAACCCCTGCTTGGTCCTGAGCTGCGCATTCAGCCGAAGCAGGCCAAACTCGCCACCCATGCCCCGGTGGAAGAAAAAAAGCTGGCGTAAACTGCCGTCTACGGCAGACTGGCTGCCAGCAGAACGCTGGCAAATGGGGAATCCTGCCGCATCGGCAGCACTTCGACGGAAAAGCCCAGTGCGTTCAGCGCCGCTATCCATGCACTGAGCGGGCGGCAGTACAAGGTGCAGGTTCTGCCGGAACGGGCAAAGAACACCAGTTGATCGACAAGGTTGCTGATCCTGAACGGGAAGCCCCCATCCGCATCGCCAATCCGCAGCAGCAGCCTGCCACCGGGCGGTAGGGCAGCGCGAACCCGGCGCAGCACTTCGTCCTGTGCCTCCGGCTTCACATAATGCAGCACATCGAGAATCACCACGGTATCGGCCTGGCCGAATTTGGCCTTGCACATGTCGCCCTGCACAAACTCGGCCTGTTCGCCAAGCGCCTCCCGCGCCCATTCCAGGTCGCGCTGCACCAGTTCGATGCCGCGCAAACTTTCAAGGCG
The DNA here is from genome assembly GCA_041651995.1 of Sulfuricella sp. Taxonomy (NCBI): domain Bacteria; kingdom Pseudomonadati; phylum Pseudomonadota; class Betaproteobacteria; order Nitrosomonadales; family Sulfuricellaceae; genus Sulfuricella; species Sulfuricella sp. Next base: position 78,835 of record JBAZID010000007.1, read on the forward strand.
CGGCGGCGCCGGCCAGTCGCTGTGCCATTTCCCATTATCGGACAAGCGCTTTGCGGCAAGCAGCCAGGCGGCAAGCAAGCCCTGCCCGCAGCCGATGTCGAGCACGCTTCCATCCGGGATCAGGCCTTTTTCCAGCAGCGTGGCAAAGGCGGGGTCGGCGCCCAGCTTGCCCCGGGCAAAATGCCAGGAATAATGGCCCACGGCCTTGTAAGGGCGTGCGGCCTCGTTGACCAGGGCGCGTACAAAAGGATTGCTCATGTCAGGGCCGATCTCAGGGTAACGGGGCGCAGGCCGGCGGATTTGACAGCGGCAAGCACGCGCGGCAGGGCGGCAAGGATCACTGGCTCACCCGTGGCTGTCCGGGCTGCATGCCCATCATGCAGCAGCAGGATGTCGCCGCCACCCAGTTCATGCAGCAGCTTGCCGGTTACCGAATCCGGATCGCCATCGCGGGTGTCGAAAGCGCGCCGTGTCCAGCTGGCCAGATGCAGATCGAGCCCGGCCAGTATCGGATCGAGAAAGGGGCTGCGCAAGCCGGCAGGCGCGCGAAAAAAACGCGGCGCCTCGCCGGTAATGGCGGCAAGCGTGTCCTGCGCCGCTTGCAACTCTTCTCTCATGCGCCGGGGGCCAAGCAGGGAAAAACGGCGAAAATGGTGCTGGCTATGGTTTTCGACCGTATGCCCCCGTTTCACGATTTCGCGGCAAAGGCCGGGATGCCGGATGGCGAGTTCGCCAATACAGAAAAAGCTGGCCTCTGCACCGTGCTCATCCAGAATGTCCAGCACGTATGGCGTGACTTCGGGGTCAGGGCCGTCATCGATGGTGATGGCGATTTCGCCACGCAGAGATGCGGCAGGCGGCAGGCGAACCCAGTTGGGCCCCAGCAGGGAGCTGCGCGGCCACAGCCCGGCTGCGGTCAGGAGCGCATGGTTTGCGGCTACTGCTCCCAGGGCCCATGGCCAGCTGTCCAAACGTGCCGCGACGCTCGCCAGCGCACCCGCATGCAGGAGCAGGGAGGTTTTCATCAATGGGGAGCGCAGCCAGTGCGAGAGCATGTGTGACGTCAGTGTTATGGGTTTGTTTTGCCGAAAATCATATCATTTTCATGTCGCGCGCGGATTTTCAATTTTCAGTTTGCCTCTTGCACGTTTTTGTCATGAAAAGCACACTGTTCATGGTTATAATCGGGACCATCATGCCACTTCATGAACAACTACCCTCGCTCGAGGGTTCCCCCGCCTACCCGGAAAACCGGGCCGCAACTGTTCGGGCTGGTGCATGGATCAGGTTGCCCTACGAGCTTTTTGTGCTCTACGCCGGACTTTTTCTGTTTGCCCTGCTCTGCTTCACCTGGAGCCTGATCGCCCCTGTCCTTGGCCTTGTCCTGCCTAAAAAAACCGGCACGCCAATCGGTCAGTTCGCAATCATGGCCGGCTTCCGTTTTTTCCTTGCCATTCTCGGGTTCAGCGGTATCGTCAAACTGGATCTGAAAGCGCTGGATGCCCTGCGCGATGAGCCTTCACTGATTATCGCGCCCAACCACCCCTCCATGATCGACGTTGTGCTGATTGCCTCGCGTCTGCCGCGCATCGTCTGCATCATGAAAGCCAGCCTCTGGGACAACCTGTTGCTGGGCGGTGGCGCGCGCCTGGCCGGTTATATCCGCAACGACTCGGTGCTCAACATGGTGCGTTTCTCCGCCAGGGCGACGCGCGAAGGCGGCCAGTTGCTGGTTTTTCCTGAAGGCACCCGAACCGTGGCCGCGCCGGTCAACGAATTCAAGGCGGGTTTCGGCCTGATCGCCAAGAAGGCCGGGGTGCCGGTCCAGACGGTCATCATCGAAACCAATAGCGCCTTTTTGGGCAAAGGCTGGCCGCTCTTCAAAAAACCGGATTTTCCGATCTATTACAACATCCGGCTGGGTGAGCGTTTCGAGGTGACGGGCGATGTCCATGCCTTTGTGGACGGGCTGGAGCAGTATTTCCGCCAGCAACCCGAGATCCAGCATCTACCCATGGTCAGCAATAGCAGGTAATGAGCCGCTCGACCACCCACCTCGTCCTGATTCCCAGCTACAACACGGGAGAAACCGTATTCAAGACCGTGCGCGAAGCGCGCCAGTACTGGGATCCGGTCTGGGTCGTGGTGGACGGCAGCACGGATGGCACGGATGAAGGGCTCAAACGCATGGCGGAGCTCGACTCCGGCCTGAAGGTCTTTGTCTTGCCGCACAATCAGGGCAAGGGCAGCGCCGTCCTGTACGGCCTGCATGCAGCAGCCGAGGCGGGATTTTCCCACGCCCTCGCCATGGATGCGGATGGGCAGCACCCTGCCGGCATGATTCCGCAATTCATGGCGCTTTCGCAGCAAAATCCCGATGCGGCCATACTGGGCCGCCCCGTCTTCGATGCCAGCGCGCCGTCCTTGCGGGTGCGCGGGCGCAAAATTTCCAACTGGTGGACCAATCTGGAAACGCTGTGGCAGGGCGTGGGTGATTCTCTGTTCGGTTTTCGCGTTTACCCGGTGAATCCGTTGCGCGTGGTGATGGAAAACAATCACTGGATGCGGCGTTTCGATTTCGATACCGAGGCGATTGTGCGCCTTTGCTGGCGCGGCATCCGTCCGCTCAACATCGATGCCCCGGTCAAATATCTACGTCCCGACGAAGGTGGCGTCTCGCACTTCAACTACGTGCGCGATAACATTCTGCTGACCTGGATGCACTCCCGCCTGTTTTTCGGTTTTATGGCCAGGTTGCCGCTGCTGCTGTGGCGCAAGTTTTCGGCCCGGCGCTGAAGTTTCTGGCCTGGCCGCTCAGGCCATGCCGCCGTTGATGGAAATGACCTGGCCGGAAATGTAGGCGGCTTTCTCCGATGCCAGGAAACTCACCAGGTCCGCGACTTCCTCTGCTTTGCCGGCGCGTTTCATTGGCACCAGACTGGCGATGCTTTCAGGCGGAAAGGCATCCCTGATCATCGGGCTTTCAATGATGCCGGGCGCCACGGCGTTGACCGTGACGCCGCGCGAAGCGGCTTCCTGCGCCAGCGATTTGGTGGCGCCGATCAGCCCGGCCTTGGCGGCGGCATAGTTGGACTGGCCGCGATTGCCCATCACCCCCGCGATCGAGGCCATGTTGATGATGCGGCCCCAGCGCGTGCGCAGCATGGGCAGCAGCAGGGGCTGGGTGACGTTGAAAAAGCCGTTGAGCGAGACATCGATCACGCTGTGCCATTGTTCCTGGCTCATGCCGGCGAGGATGCCGTCGCGATGGATGCCGGCGTTGTTGACCAGCACCTGGATAGGGCCATCCTGCAGCAGCTTTTCCAGCGTGGTGGCGCTGGCAGCAGCATCGGCCACGTCGAAGCACAACGCTGAGGCGCTGCCGCCGCTGGCGCAAATCTCCTCTGCCAGGGCCTGAGCAGTTTCGAGACGCGAGTTGGCGTGAATGACGACGTGCAAACCATCCGCCGCCAGCGCCCGGCAAATCGCTGTGCCGATGGCGCCGCTGCCGCCGGTGACCAGTGCGCGCTTCATGCTGAATTCCCTTTCTGTAAAAAAACCGCCGCGCGGCCCGTCATCAGCTCGTGCCCGGCGGCGGATACACGCAGTTCATAGAGCGAGTGGTTTTCGTCGGCCAGTTGCTTGACGGCCTCGATCTCCAGCGGGGCGGCGATGTCATCCAGGCGCTGCACGTGCAGCCTGACGTCGCGCACGCTGCCGATGAAGCCGATCCTGGGCTTGCTGCCATCCTGCGCGGCCAGGCCGCCGTGTACCGCCATCGCCTGGGCGGCATATTCGATGGCGCAATGCGCGGGCAAGCGGCCGTCGTGGCGCAGCGGATTGGCCGGATCGTTGTGGTTGACGGCGAGGCAGGCGATGCGCTCCGCGTCCCATGCCGTCACTTCGTGCAGCAGGCACATGGCGTCGGCGTGGGGAAGCAGCCGGCACAATTGTTCTTTGGTGATTGTCATTTTCAGGCTTTTCCAACTTCGATGATCAGACTGTTGGCGCCGTAATTCACGCTGAGACGCTGCCCCTGTTCGCTGGCGATGGCCTGCAATAAAGGCAGGGCGCGGGCGGCGGGGTTGCCGCTGCGCAGGGCTTCGAGCTCTGCCCGCTCCATGGCGCTCTCCGGCTGTTCCGTGCCCAGGCTGATGCGCAGGCGCGCCATGCTTTGCGGCGTGGCTTGCGGCGTCAGCAGCAGCGCGGCGGCGAAGGGCGCGGTGATGATGCGCGCCGCGTCGAGCGGCGCGGGAAAAGGCAGGTCGAAGGCGACCAGCAGCACCGGGATGTTTTCCGCTGCCACCTGCACGGCGGCTTCCAGCAGGCCGGCGGCAAAGGAGGCGTCGAACGCGGCGAGGCTGTTGGCGCCAGTGCGCGCGCCGGTGGCGATGTTCCAGTAGCCCGCTGCAGCGTTATGTACCGAGTTGTGGAAGCGCGTCGGCGAGACTTCGTGCCCAGGCTGGGCGAGGGATTCCAGGATATGGTGCAGATTCTCGCCGTCGGCGTCGGAGGAGGCGAACACCACGGCCGCTTGCGTGGGCGGGAAAGCGGCTTGCGTCATGGCCTCCTGCGCCACCTGCAGGGCGATGCGCGTGGCCGGTCCGCAGCGGCGCCGTTCCGCCGGGGGCAGAATGGTTGCCGCCGGTTTGGGGGGCGTGTCATCGAAAGGCGTTTCGCCGCGCAGGACGGCGCGTCCGGCTATCCAGTCCGCCATGCCGGGGCCGCACAGGCCGATGCCTGCAATATGAACGGTAATCATGCGGGTACTCCGAAAATCAGGCTGCAATTGTTGCCGCCGAATCCGAAAGAATTGCTCATGACCCGGCGCAGGGGGCGGGAGACGGCCTGCAACTGGATCGCGCAGCCCAGCTCCGGGTCGAGGGTGCGGGTGTTGCAGGAGCCGGGGATCAGCCCGCTTTCCAGGCAGATGCAGGCAATCGCCGCTTCTACCGCGCCAGCCGCGCCCAGGGTGTGGCCGGTCGCGCCCTTGGTGGAGCTGCACGGCGTGGCTGTGCCGAACACGCGCTGCATGCCCTGATCCTCGGCGCTGTCGTTGCTGCGGCTGGAGGTGCCGTGCATGTTGATGTAATCGATCTCGTCCGGCTGCAGGCGCGCGGCGGCAAGTGCCTGTTGCATCGCCAGCGCGGCGCCCAGGCCCTCGGGGTGGGGGGTGGACATGTGGTAGGCGTCGCTGCTCTCGCCATAGCCCAGCAGCGTCAGCGGGAGAGGGTTGGGGAGAGGGGTTTTTTCCAGCAGGAAGAAGCCCGCGCCTTCGCCGATGGAAATGCCCTTGCGCTCCTGGTCGCAGGGGCGGCAGGGTTCGGGCGAAACCAGTTGCAGCGCATTGAAGCCGTACAGCGTCATGGCACACAGGGAATCCACCCCGCCCACCACCGCCGCGTCGCACAGCCCGGTCTGCAAGAGCCGGGCGGCGCTGGCGAAAACCTTGGCGCTGGAAGAACAGGCGGTGGAAATGACGAAAGCCGGGCCGCTTAAGTCCAGATAGTGACGCACGAATTCGGCCACGGAATTCATGCTTTGCGTGGCGGAAAAATCGAAATCCGATGGCAGCGCCCCGCTGGCCGGATCGCGGCGGCGGTAAGCATGCTCCGTTGCCTGGATGCCCGAGGTGCTGGTGCCGAGGATCACCGCGATGCGCCGGGCGCCGTATTTCTCGCGTGCCGCAGCGACTGCCGCTGCGAAGCCGTCCTGCTCCAGCGCCAGTTGCGCCAGGCGGTTGTTGCGGCAGTCGAAGCGCTCAAGCGGTTGGGGCAAGGCAATGTTTTCAATGCCCTCGACGCGGCCGATGAAGGTTTCCAGCGGAGCATCGGCAAAGTCGTTGGCGCGCAGGCCGCTGCGGCCCGCTTCCAGGGCGGTGCGCGTCTCCGCCTTGCCGCGGCCGAGCGCGCTGGTCAGGGTGTAATGGGTGATGGAGATTGGGGTCATGGTTTGCTAAATCTGTTCAACTTGGTAATAGGTTTGATTGATCATGTGGAAACCGCTCCCTTGCTGCCGTTGCGGCTGTGCTTGATTGATTTTTCTTTGTGACGTAAACAAGCTCAAGCCGCCCACTTTCTATGATGGCTCGCATAATCGAGCATCAGATGAAACACATTGTCGCACTTCTCCCTGAACAGCACACGGTCGTAGCTTTCCGGCAGTTCGCTATCCAGCACTTTCTCCACTGTAGAGCGCACTTGCTTCTGGGTCTGCGTATCCTTGTACCAATCCTGCACCAGCACCTTGGGTTGCTCCTCCAGCAGGCGATGCAGCAGTGACTTGGCCGCGAGCTTCACTTTTTGCGTTTCCTCCTGCGTCATCTTGTCCTTCTTCAGCAGGTCAAAAAGCTCCAGTTCGTCGTCCGTCAGACCTTCGCGGATGTGCCGCTCTTCTTCTGCACGCAAATCTTCGGCGTACTTCATCAGCTCTTCGTATGAATTTTCCGTAGATGATCCGCCCGAGTTGTATTTATCTATGATTTCCTGCAAGCGCTGCGCAAAGTCGGTGCGCGTCGCATTTTGTTGCAGCATCAGCTCCAGCTTGTGTTGCAGGAAGGCGCGCAGGTCGGCGATTTCGATGTTCTTGTAGGTCGCCTGCTTGAATTCCTCGCGCAGTTTGTCGAAGTTGATCTTGCTGAGATCCCAGGTTCTGCCCTTCTGAATGATCTGGTATTCCGCGTTGTATTGCCGTGCTTTAAATGTCTCTGCATCGTTCACCACTACGCTTTCATCCAGCAGATTTGCTATCTTCAGGCTGATCGCGTCGATGTCCTTTTGTTCGATGAGGCTGTCGATCACCCCGCGCAGGTATTGGAACGCCGCCACCTCGCGCCCCTTGCCGCGCCCGAGAACTTCCGGCTTGCACGCCTCATACAAAGAGGTGATGGTGTTCTCATACACGTTAAAACCCTTGCGCCATTCGTCGTTCGCCAGCAGGGAATCGGCAAATACATTAAAGCGGCCCAGTTTCTCGAATACATCCGCACTACCCAACACTTCACGCAAGGGAACACCCTTCTCATGGCAGAACGCCAGGCCCTGCTCAATCGCATCATCCAGCAAACGGAACAGTTCCGCCTTTTCCTGAACGGGTGAATCAAGCTCATCGCCCCCTTGCGCGTAATCCTTCAGCGCCAGCTTCATATTGCGGAACACGTTGTAGTAATCCACGATCTCGCCGTTGCGCTTCTCCACCCCGTTGATCTTCCAGGAGGTAACGCGGTTGGCGCGGGCAATGGTTTGCATCAGGGTATGCCCCTGCATTGGCTTGTCGAGGTATAGCGTTGAAAGCGTGGGTGCATCAAAGCCCGTCAGCCACATCGCGCAAACGAACACCAATTGCAGCGAATCCTCCGGGTCCTTGAAGTTGTATTCGATGTCATGGCCGTGCTTATCCAGCTTATTCATGCGCTCGCGATGCGGCTTGATATTCAGCCCCTGCTCGGCAAACTTCTTCTCCTCGTCTGCGTCCTCGCTGATTACCACCGCCATTTCCACCGAGCGCATGTACTCGATAATCTGCTTCAACCGCGCCTTTTCAACATCGTTAGCCGATTTGCTGATGCGCCCAAGCAGGTTCTTGATCTCTTCTTTCCACAGTCGCTGCACCTTGTCGTACATTTTCACGGCGGTGTACTTATCCACCGACACCACCAGCCCTTTGCCCAGATAACCGCGCCGTGGAAAGTGATACACAATATCCTGCGCAATGGTCTCCAGGCGGCCATCACGCTTGATGACCTCAACCTCTTTTGAGAATCGTCTTTCCAGCTTGGCCTGTTGCGCCTCGTCCAGATTCTCATCTTCCAGAATCTCGTAAAACTCCTCGCTCAAATCGTCGTTCTGGATCAGCACTTCCGGCACGCGCTTTTCGTAAAACAGCGGCACCGTCGCGCCGTCATCCATGGATTGCTGGAAGTTGTATTCTGAAACGTAACCGCCAAACCATGCATTGGTCTTGCGCTCGCGCCCCAGCAAAGGCGTGCCGGTGAAGGCCAGATAGTTCGCCTTGGGCAAACCCTTGCGCATGTTCTCCGCCAGCGATTTGTATTGCGTGCGGTGCGCCTCGTCCACGATCACGATGATGTCGTTGCGGCCGGTTAGCTCGGGATACTCGCGGCCTTTGTCCCAGCGGAATTTCTGGATCAGGGTAAACACCAGCCGCTTGTTCTGTCCGAGGAACTTGCGCATCTCCTCGCTGTTCTTGGGCTGTGCGGCTTCGGCCTCGCTCACCGTGCGCGTGTTCAGGAAGTTACGGTAAATCTGCCCATCCAGATCGTCGCGGTCGGTCACCACCACAAAGGTGAAATTGCCGGTCTGTTTGCGGAAAATTTTGCGCGCATAAAAAATCATCGAAAAGCTCTTGCCCGAGCCCTGCGTGTGCCAGAACACACCCAGCTTGCCCGCCAGCTCTTCGCGCTTGAGAAAAGCCTCATACGCCCGGTTCACGCCGATGAACTGGTGGTTCTGCGCGATGATCTTCGAGCTATCCTTGTAGTAGAGAATGAAATTCTCCACATAGTCCAGCAGACGTTGTTTGGGGAGTAAACCAACGATCACACCTTCCAGGCTGATGCCTTGCTCGCGGATCGCGGCGCGGTCGATCTTCTGCTTCTCGTCATCCGCGCGCAGCCAGTTGAAAAAATGCTCCCACTCCGCCGTAATGCTGCCCACCTTGGTCTCGATGGCGTTGGACAGTACGCAAAAAGCATTGGTCAGAAAAAGCTGCGGAATCTCCGCCTTGTAAGTCGTCAGGTTGTCGTCGTAGGCGTTGCGCAATTTCACGTTCGAGTTTTTCAGCTCGACGAACACCAGCGGAATGCCGTTGACGTAGAGCAACACATCCGGGCGGCGGAAGCCGCGCTCGCCCTTGATCCAAAGTTGGGTAACGGCCAGGTAGCGGTTGTTGTCCGGCGCATTGAAATCCAGCAGCCGCACCAGTTCCTGCTGCCGCACACCTTGCGTGTTGTCGAATTCCACCGGGATGCCGTCGCGCAACAGGCCATAGATTTCCCGATTCGCGGCGATCAGTGTCATCGCCTGCCGCCGGTCGAGCAACTTTTCCAGCGCATCCTCGATGGCTGTAGACGGGATGTCCGGATTCAGACGGATGGCGGCTTCACGCACTCGCTCCGCCAGAATCACATCGCGCTTGTGGGCGCGGCCCGAGCCGTCGTTCAAGTCTTCCGCATTTTCCGTGTAGCAGTCGAGCGCGTCGAATCCGTGCAGATGCTGGAGCTTCTGCACCAACGCTTGCTCGATCTGATCTTCAGAAATGAAATTAGGCATATAAATTCAATTAGTTACAAATCATTAAACGCCATGTTTAACTAATCCATCGTCTAAGTTAAGGGAAAGCTGTTTTCGTTAACTAAAGAACAGGCTTAGGTAACGTTCAAACGAATAAGCCCGCCCTCGTTGCTGCCCGGTAATTTCTTCAAGCAAGCCTAGCCCCTCAAAATCCCGGATCAGCGCATTAGCGGTCGGCGTGCTGACCAACAGCGCCGTTTCGATATCGGCCGCTGACACAACGGGCTTGCGATACAGCAAGTTCAGCAAAGCCCGTGCATTGACAGTACGCTTACCCAAAGACAGCACGCTATGCTCCACCTCGGTACGCAGCAGCAATATCTGCTGGAACACATCGCGTCCCTTGCTGGCCGTTTCCGCCACGCCTTGCAGAAAGAAACGCACCCAGTGTATCAAGTCGTTCGACATCCGCACCCGCATTAGCGCATCGTAATAGCTTGCCCGGTTGCGTTCGAAAAAATCCGATAAATACAAGGAAGGTTTCGCCAGCAGGCCGTGGCTAACCAGATACAGCGGAATCATCAGGCGGCCGATACGGCCATTGCCATCGAGAAACGGGTGGATGGTCTCGAACTGATAATGGCTGATCGCTACCCGGATCAAGTGCGGCACCACAATCTCTTCGTTGTGCCAAAACGCCTCCAGGTCGCTCATCAAATCTTGCACACCATCCGGGTGAGGCGGAATAAACACCGCATCCGCCAGGCTGGAGCCACCAATCCAGTTCTGGCTGGTGCGAAAGTCACCCGGCTGTTTGTGTTCGCCGCGCACCCCGCTCAGCAGAATTTCGTGTGTCCGTTTCAGCAGCCGGTTCGACAGCGGCAGACTCTTCAGTTCAGCAATAGAGGTATTCACCGCCTCGATGTAATTGCGCACCTCGCGCCAGTCGTCGCGCTTCTCCGGCTGAATCTGCTCCTCCGACATCAACGCCTCGTCGATGCCGGTCTGCGTGCCCTCGATGCGGCTGGAAGTCTGCGCCTCCTTCACCACGTGCATCTCGATGAACAAATCAATGTCCGGCACAATCAGGGAAAAGGCATTCAATTCACCCAGCGCGCGGTTGGCCGACTCAAGCAAGGTGTTGATGGTGGCATCCTCCCATATCCACTCATGATTCACCGGCACCGGCTCGAAGCTCTTGTACTGGTAGCGCTGCCGCCACTCGCCTGCCTGGAAAGTTTCAAACTTCATGGGCGATCCTCCATGCCGGGCGGGAACTGGATGTCGAGGTTTTCGACGGAGAGTTTGCCGGAGATGAGGCGCGGGAGAAGTAGGTCGCGTGTCCGCACAAGGCGCACATTTTGATCTCTCAGATGCGTGATTTGCGCGAACAATGGTTCGGCGTGTGACTCGAATGCTTCCTGTAACGGCTTCGATGGCACAGTAATTTCGACGCCACCTATAACCGAAGGAGCAAGCTCGGTTTGGTTGGTAGCTCCTCGCCCCATCGTAATAAAATGCACTTCCCATGCCTTTAGCGTCATCCCAAAATAGTGAATAGGAACATCCGGTTTTGGGCGAACTATCGTAACGTGCGAATCGACAATGCAGTTTGATAATGGAACCAGCACTTGAGCGACACGACCAAGAGTGCCTTCACCAGTGGAGTTGACCAGCACGTCGCCAAATCTGACTTGTCTATCGGCAGGCACATCTCTCGATTGGCGACGAGCAAAATTCAGGTCTAGCTTGCCGTCTCGGATGCACTTTTGATTGATTGCGATACCTTCTGCAAGATCATCGTATTGTGGCGCGACACCTCGCTTTAAATAGCTTGTTAGTGTCGCCACTTTTGTTCGCTGCCACCCTTCCGGCACGCCCTTGATGACCTTCACCTTCTCGTGGCCGGGGAAGCGCATGCGCACGAACCACTCACGGTAGATTTCCTCGGCCATCTTTTCCAGCAGCGCGATACGCCGCTGGTTATTTTCGATCAGTTCGTCATAGGCGGTGAGTGTCGCCGCAATTTTCCGCTGCACTTCAATGGGCGGTGCAGGAAAACTGATCCGGCGCACGATATCCTGATTCAATGAGCTCATGGTTGCGCCGAACGAACAGAGCGCTTGCATCCAATCTTGATGTGCCTGTGTCTTGAGGTAATGAGACAAATATCGCTCGCAAACATCCTGGCTATTAATCCGCAGGCGCAGACAGTCCGAACCCTGAATCCAACCATCCACGCTTTCGTCGATGAGAGCATGCCGTTCCACGGCTCCTTTGCGCCCAAACACAATATCGCCCTTGCGTAAGCGATGTTGATGGAGTTTCTCAGCCTTAGCCTCGTTCAGATATTCGAGGTCTTCTTTCCTTACGTCGCCAAAGCCAATGTTGCGGACATTAATGACAGGGATGCCTTCATCAACGTATTCGCTGGCTTTGAGTTGCGTGCCGAAGGGGCCTGTTTGCAAACTGGCTTCCCCAAGGTTCTCTAACTCCGCGACTGTACGAAAGAATTGGGAAGTCATACATCCCCTGCAATCTGCGCGATGTTATGACCAATTACTGACTCCAGCCCTCGCGCCGCACTATTCAGACTGAACAGTTCGTCGTTCATCGACAGCAAATCTCCGATGAATTCTTCTTCCGTCTTCCCATCCTCTTCGATCAACACGCCGACGTAGCGACCCGCATTCAGCGAGTAGTCCTGCTCCTTCAAGTCCGCTGGGCTGGCAAGTTTGCACAGGCCGGTGACATCTTCGTATTCCGCCTTGGGGAAGCGCTCCTGTAGCCAGTGGATGTGTTGGTAGAACATTTCGGCGCTCTTCACTTCCTGGTGCAATTCTTCCAGTGCGCCCTTGAGCGCATTGGTCTTGCGGTCGGTCGTGCCGCGCTTGCCGACTGCCTGCGCCTGTATAGCCTGCTGCTTCTCGTGCTGGCGCACGACCTTGTCCAGATGCTTCAAGCCTTCATGCAGCGCAACGAAGAAAGGATCGAACGCCTCCCGCAATTGCTGCTGCGCCTTATTCTTCTTGTCCACCGCCGTTTCATCCGCGTGCTTTTCCTGGTATTGCGCGTAGCGGGTTCTGAGCTTCGTCAGACCTGCCCATTGCTGCACCAGTTCGCCCACAGCCTGTTTGCCGCCTGCGTCATCCAACACTTCGAGCAGTTGTGCGGAGACGGGTTCGACTTTGGTTTTGTTCTCGACCAGCCTTTCCATGCCTGCCGCGAAATAGCGGTCTATGAGCTGCACGAACTTGTCGCGCCGCCCCTTGTGCAACTGGCTGATGATGGCGATGTTCTGGATGTGCTCTTCACTGAATTCGCGGTGGGCGCGGTCTATCTGGGTGAAAATGTTGCGCGCGTCGATGAACAGGATTTTGTCGTCGGTCTTGGCCTTGTCGAAAAACCACAGCGTGGCCGGGAGCGTGACGGTGTAGAACATGTTCGAGGGCAACGTCAGCATGGCGTAAATAAGGTTTTGCTCGATCAGCGTCTTGCGGATGTCGGCTTCGGAGTGGCGCGCATCGGAGGCGGAATTCGCCATCACCAGCGCGGCGCGGCCCTTCTCTTTCAAAGAGGTGGCGAACAGGCTGATCCACAGGTAGTTGCCGTTGGGCACGGTTTCCTTGCCTTCGTCGGCTTTCTTCACTTTCGACTTGTTGCGCGGGATGCCGTAGGTGTTGAAGCGCTTGTCCTTCTCCACGCTGGAGAGGCTCACGTCGTCCACGTTGAACGGGGGATTGGCGAGCACGTAATCGAATGCGCCAAAACTCTGGTACGGGTCTTCGTAGTAGGTGTTGGCCTGCTTGATTTCGCCGCGCAGGCCATTGACCGCGAGGTTCATCTTGGCGAGGTTGACGGTGTCGCGGGTTTTTTCCTGGCCGCAGACATATACGCCACTTTCCGAGCCTTTCAGCTCCTTGCTGTGTTCCGCGATAAACTGTGCCGACTGCACGAACATGCCGCCGGAGCCGCAAGCGGGGTCGAACACTTTGCCGCCGTGCGGCTCGATGATCTCGACCATCAGGCGCACCACGGAACGCGGCGTGAAAAATTCGCCGCCCTTTTGGCCTTCGCTGCGCGCGAATTCGGACAGGAAGTATTCGTAAATCTGCCCGAACAAGTCGCCGGTGGTATCAGTGGGAATGTCGGCAAAGGTGCGCAGCAACGATTGCGGCAGTGTCTTGTCGGTGCGCGTCAGCGCGGCATATTCGTCCTTGGGCAATACGCCTTCGAGCTCGGGCTTGTATTCCTCAATGGCCTTCATCGCCTCCTTGAGCGCCTTGGCGATGTCCTTCTCTTCCGGCAGATTCAGCAGGTGTTCGTAGCGCGCATGATCGGGCAGGTAGAAACCGCACTTTTCGATGGCGATGTCGGAGATTTTCTTCTCGCGCCGGGTGCCTTTGAGCTTGGTGTACTCGGCGTGAATTTCGGTCTCAAAGCGGCGGTAGTTGTTGTCGGCGAACTTGAGGAAGATCAGCCCCAGCACCGGGGTAGCGTATTCGCTGGATTTAAGATCGGAGTTGGCGCGCAGCTTGTCGGCAGCGCTCCACAGATCGGCTTCCAGTTTTTTGAGTTGGTCTTTATTCATGAATTCCGTTTGTTTTATTTGTCCGGCTTGGCAAAATCGTTCAAAGCCTAAAGGGATTAGTTCTCACATGCCAGTATTTTCGAACCTAAAGCGACTATGGATTGTCGTTTTAGAAGTGCGCTTCGTGCACTGATGATTTGCTTGCCCGCGCTGCTCGGCGGTGGACCAAGGGGATTCTGTCTTGGCGCGGCCAATCGCTGCTTTGAATACGAGCAGGTTCGAATCTTCTCGGATCATATTCCGCCTTCGCGTCCCCGCTTCCTATCTTCCTGCAACCTGAACGCATTGCTAACCAGCTCCCGCCCCTCGCGCGCGAATTCTTGGCACAAGGCCTCGAATTGTTTTTCGGCGTCGCTTTGCGGTAGCCCTCCTAGCGACGATAACCCCGGAAGGTCGGTAATGCCGTTCTGGTAAACGGAGATCGCCGCCAGGTATTCGCGCCGCATGGCGGTTGGCACGACGATGGGCGGATAGCCGGACCGCAGCAGCGGTAAATTGCACAGCAGGCGGGCCATGCGTCCGTTGCCGTCGAAGAACGGGTGGATCGAGACGAACGACAGATGCAGGCCGGCGTAACAGGCGGCGGCCTGGTTCTCGTCCATGTCTTCCATCCGGAACGCGCGGTTGAGAAGCACCAGCCACTCGGCCATGAGCGCCGGAACGCGGGCCGGCGCGGGGTATTCGCGCATGAATTGCCGTCCGTCCGGCCCCATGGCATTGGTGAAGTTCGCTTCCTTTTTCCATGCGCCGGCCGGGCGGTAAATGTCCGCGACATGATCGGTCAGGACCGCCTGATGCAGGAGGAAAAGCTCCTGTTCGCTCAAGGCGGGCAGGTCGAGGAATGCATACACCAGCTCGATGGCGCGCGCGTGGCCGACGACTTCCTGGTGGTCCTTGAGCGGCTTCCCGGCAATGGTCAGGCCTTCGTCGAGCACGAAGGCGGTTTCGCCGAGCGACAGCGAGTTGCCCTCGATGGCGGTCGACGCATGGGTCCACAAATTGCGGATCTGCGCCAGGAGGATGGCGCGCACATCATCGTCCAGGCCATCGTAAAACCGTTTTCCCCGCATCAAAACTTCTCCGTCCACGCTTGTGTAGGGCGCAATCCCCGAAGGGCATTGCGCCGAATGCCGAATGACATAATACCCCCCGCGTCTTGTCTTGATTATCAGCGCGCCTGGCATCCGTGCCGAACAAGTACTTTAATTATTGATATGGCACGAATTATACGTGAATGTAGGCCGGGCTTTCTCGCCGGAACGAGATGCGAGCATCCATTCCCGGCGGGGATGCCCTTAACGGGTACAGCCCGGAATAAAATGTGCCGGATCAATAGATTTGGTGTTCAAGCCACGGCCTCAAGCGATGCAGAGTGCTCGATCTGGTTGCGGTACAAGTCGATCACTGGAAAGCACAGATCGTAGTCACCCCAAACCAATTCGCCGTATTCGAGGCGATATGTCGCAAAACGGGCCGGATCGAGCCATGCACGAATATCTGGATGAAGGGCGTGCGTGAGGAAAGGTTTGAAGTCCACTGTCTGCTCGGTGCTGTCATTGAATCCCAGACGGATACGGAAGTCTCCAACCTGTTCGGCAGTGACAATGTTGATGGCGGTTGTTGTCATTTGAGTCTCCTCGTAGTTATTGCCTGCTTGAATCATTTTTCGGCCGCAACTATTTTCCCGTTTCACTGCGCAGGCTCCGCCCACATGGCGGCAAACAACAAGGACAAAACCGAGCCCAGTGCCACCGTGCCGCCGATTGCCTGCAATACCGGGGTGGAGGAGAAGGCCAGGGCGCCGAAGGCGCTGACGCTGCTGGCCACGCATACTAGCACCCCGAACAGGGCGCGCCGCCGCTCGGCTTCCCCAAAGGGATGCTCGCGTAGCGAGCCTATGTCCCTCTCTCCCTCTGGGAGAGAGTTAGGAGAGAGGGGGGCGGGCAGGTTGATGAACAGGCCGTAATTGAGGCCGATGCCCAGCACCAGCAGCAGCGAAACGATGTGGAACAGCGACAGCTTGATGCCCAGCCCGGCCAGCAGGGCGGCGGTAGCCACGAGCGCCGCGCCGACCGGCAGCATCACCGAGAACACCGCGCGGAAGTTGCGCAGGCCGAAGCCCAGCACAGTGACGATGGCCGCCACGCCGAATATCGAGTACAGCAGCGACTGGTCGCGGTATTGCGTGATCATGCGGTTGGATTCGCCCTTGATGTCCAGCAGGAAAGCATTTCCCTCGGGCTGCCCGGCCATGAAAGCGGTGAGCGCGCCATCATCCCTGACATCGCGCAATCCAATCAGCGCCACCCAGCCCGTGCCGTGCCTGACCAGCATGCCCTGCGCCAGCGAACCCAGGGGCGTGCCGTGCCAGTCCTCGGCTTGCAGCGTGGGCAGATGGCGCGAGCGCTCCACGTCCTGGAGGAAGGGTTCGAAAATATCCGGCTTGAATGGCGTGGCGGCGAGCGCGGCTTGCAGGTTGCGCCGCAGCGTATCCGTTTCCGGCAGGGCGGCCTGGCGCGCGGCCTGTGTTTTCTGGCTCGGGGTGACGCGCGCGGCAAAATCGAATCCGCTGATGGTGCCTTGCCGCACCAGCGCCTGCAGCGCGGGCGCAAGCTGTTCGCTGCGCTCCAGCGCATCCTGCCGGGTCTTGCCCGGCACCGCGATCAGGTAGCGCACGTCCGGCGCGCCCAGCTCCTTGCGCAGGCTCTGGTCGAGTTGCTGGGCCGGTTGCGATATCGGGCTCAGGTTGGCGAGGTCGTTCTCCCACAAGTCTTTTCCCTGGGCTGCCAGGTAGGCCGCGGCGCACAACAGCACCGCCAGGGGAACCCAGCGCAGGCGGGTGAGCGCCGTTGCGCTGCGCGCCAGAGCCGCCTGCAGCGCCATTCTTTCCGCGATTTCAAAACGGGCGGGGGCGATTTCGGGGATGACGAAGCGCGTCATCAGCCCCGCCGTGAGCACCCCGGCGAGGGAAAACATGCCCAGTTGCGACAGGCCGGAGAAGCCGGAGAGCAGCATGGTGAGGCTGCCGAACACGGTGGTCAGCACCGCCAGCCGCAGCGTGGGCCAGATGCGTTGCAGCGTCTGGCGCAGCGATTCGTGCGGGGCGCGCTGGGTGAACAGGTAGGTCGGATAATCCACTGCCTCGCCGATCAGTGTGGCGCCGAAGCCCAGGGTGATGCCGTGCACCGTGCCGTAACCCAGGCTTACCGCGGCAATGCCGGCCAGCGCGCCGCACGCCACTGGTAGCATGCCGAGCACCAGCAGGCGCGGCGATCCGTAGGCCAGCAGCAGGATTGCCGCCACCACCGCGGTCGCCATCATGCTCAGGCGCCAGGCGTCGTCGTGGATGAGGTTGCGCGACTGCACCGCGAAAATACTCGGCCCGCTCATGAGCAGTCTGATTTGCGGGCTGGTGCTGGTCGCAGCAAAAATCCGCCGCACGTCATCACCAAGCAATATCTGCGCGTCGATGTCGAAAGCGGGGGGGAGGGTTTCGGCCAGCAGTAGCGCACGCTTGCCGTCGGCGGAGAACCACACGCCATTGTTCAAGCCAGGTCCGCTGCTGCCGCCGCCCCAGCTTTCGAGCAGAGCGAGCATTTCGCCCGTCGGATCGGAAGGCAGCAGTTGCCTGATCATGGCGCCAGCCGGGGAGGCCAGCAGTTGCAGGCTGTCCTGCAGGGATTGCTGCAGCCCGGCCTGGCTGAAATGCGCGGCATCCGTTGCCGGGCTGAGCAGGTAGCGGTATCGCATCAGGCGCTCGCGTTCCGCCGGGGTTAGGGCCTGTTCGCCGTTGCGCACGTAGCTGAAATGGCCGCTGGCTTCCAGCGCGCGCGCCAGCTTCTTGCTGGTCCGGGCCAGCTCGCCGGCTTCCGGGCCTTCCAGCGCGAGCAATACCACGCGCGATGCCACCCCGTCGCGCAGCTGCTCGACCATGAGCTGCTGCGCCGGCGAGGCGCTGTCGGGCAGGAAGGCCGCCATGTCGGTGCGGAAGCGGGTGTGTGCCGCCACGATCCAGATGCAGAAGACCAGCGCGGCAAGCCATACGACTAGCGGCCAGCGCTTCAACTTAACAACCTCAGTTCGATAACCACGGAGGGCACGGAGAACACGGAGGACTGTAGTTTGCAGTCATTTATACACGCGCCCGCCGGGTGAATGCCGGACACCATGAAATCTATTGTTTTTACTTCGTGTTTTCCGTGAGCTCCGTGGTTAACTGCTTTTTCAGAGTTCACTTCGTTTCCTCGCTCAGGGTCATGAGGCTGCGGTCGCCGCCGGCTTCCTCGATTTCCACCGTCGCCAGCTGCGTCTTGCTGCCGCTGATGCGGATCACGCGGATGAACTGCGCCATGTCGATGTCCGATGGCAGCAGCACCAGGGTCCATTGCCGTTCGTCGCCGTCGAGGCGCACCTTGTAGAAGCGTTGCAGGGTTTTTGCGTCGCCGTTGAGCGTGGCGCGCATGCTTTCGATAAAGCCCCACACCACCGGGTAGTCGCGCAGCGTCATGGTGTGTTTCTTGTTCGCTGCCGGTTTTTCCCAGGTCATCTGGCCGCCGTCCACGGTGAGGATTTCCTCGAACGGGGTTTGCACGCGTTTTTCCAGGAAAGCGGGTTTTTTGTAGCGCAGCGTGCCGCTCGACTTGAGCGGCTCCTTGAGCAGGGCGGAGGTCTTGGTCTCGCTGTAGCGCGATTGGCCGGCGGGGCGCTCCGCCAGGGCTTTGAGCAGGGTGTCGGCAGTCCACTCGGCATGGGCGGCGCCGGTCCAGGTGAGCAGGGCGGCTGTCATTGCGAGGAGCCGCAGGCGGCGCGGCAATCTCGCTGCCGTTCGATCGACGTAGAACGAGATTGCTTCGCTGCGCTCGCAATGACCGGGGTTAATGCGTTTGCCAGTAATCATAGAAGTTGAACCAGTTGTAGGGCGCGCTGCGGCAATAGTGTTCCAGGCGCGAAACGTATTGTTGCAGGTAGCCGTGAATAACCTCGCGGCGGCGGGCGCGGGGGGCGTCGATGGCTTCCGCCAGCAGCTCGAAATGCACGTCGTAACGGCGGCCGCCGCGATACAGGCCGAGGCACAGCAGTACCGGGGCATGCATGATGCTGGCAAAGGCCAGCGGGCCGTCCGGCAGGGCGGCCTCGGCGCCGAAAAACTGGCAGGGAAGGGTCTTGTCGCCTGGCCTGACGCGGTCGCTGAGCATGCCGATGATGCCGCCGGCGTCGATCACTTCCCTGGCGCGCAACAGTCCGTCGGGCGAACCCATGGCGATGATGGAGCCGGCCATTTCCGGGTTGAGGCCGTTGATGATGGCGTTCATCTTGTGCGCGTTGTCGGTGTGCATCAGCATGGCGAAAGGGACCTTGCCGAATTGCACCGCCAGCGTGCGCAGCACTTCGAAGCTGCCGAGGTGCGCGCCCAGCAGGACGCAGCCTTGCCCGCGCTGCAGGTACTCGAGTAGCGGCTCGACGCCGTGCACCGCGATGTCGAAGGAAGCATGGCGGCCGGAGAGAAAATACAGCCGGTCGAGAATGGTGGCGGAAAAGCAGAAATAGTGGCGGTACACATCCGGCCAGCCGGGTTCGCGCCCCAGGGCACGGCGCAGGTAAAGGCGCGAAGCCTGCCGCGCCTTGCCGGAGAAAAGCAGGAAATACAGGCTGATCGGCACCAGCAGCAGGCGTCCCGCAGGGCGGCCGATATTGAGCGCGATCCAGGTGATCAGGCGCATCAGGAACAGGCTCCCGCGCTCCTGCTGCCCCAGCCAGTTACGGCTCATGCTGGCTGCTCTGCGGCGAAACGCACGCTGCCTTGCGCGATGGTGGCCGCCGCGGTCTTGCAGGCGAATCTGGCGGACCCCGCCGCGCCGAATTCCACTTCTACCCGGAATGGCACGCCGGGTTGCAGCGGCGCGAGAAACTTGACGCTGGGCCAGCCGGCGCAATTTAGCGGCGCGCCCGCCGCTTGGCAGACCGCGTCCCACACCCGGCTCAGCAGCACCACGCCCGGCACGATGGGGTTGCCGGGGAAATGCCCGGGCAAGGCCGGATGGTCTGCCGCAATGGTTTGCCAGATGGGCTGGTCAGGCACGCTGCAACTCGTCGAGCAGGGCGATAAGAGTGGTGCGCGGCAGCTTGCCGGTGGCGGTGCGCGGCAGGCTCTCGACCTTGTGCAGGGGACGGGGTAAAAATGCCGCGTCGATTTTCTGCCGCAGGGCGGCAATGATTTCACTCTCCTGCAAGTCCGGTGCGACCACCAGGGCTGTCAGGCGCGTTGCTGTGCCGGGGGTGTCGTCGGGAGCGAAAAAAATCCCGTCCTTTACGCCGGGGATCTGGCCGAGCTGGCGGTTGAGGTCGCCTAGGGAAGCGCGTTTTCCGGCGATGTTGACGAGATCGGCCTTGCGTCCCAGCAGGCGGAATCGTGTGCCATCGGGCGCGGATTCAATGACGTCCTGCAGCGGCGTGCGCACGGCGACATGCCCGCCTTCCACCCAGGCCTGTCCATCGCTGTCGCTGGACACGCTTACCCCGGCCATGGTTTGCCAGTACTCGTCCTGCACCGTACGGCGCGCGGCGATGGCGCCCGATTCCGTGCAGCCGTAGAACTCCATGACGGTCGTGCCGAAGGCGTTTTCGGCGCGTTGCGCCAGCTCGGCCGTCAGGGGGGCGGCAGCAGAAACGATCAGTGCAAGTGGTGGTAGCGCCATGTTTTCTTCCAGGCAAATGCGCAAATGCAGTGGCGTGGTAATGAGCGTGCGCGGGGCGGGCAATTCCGCCAGCGCCTGGCGGATGTCCGCGGGAAAAAGGGGCTGTCCGGCATGCAGTGTTCCGCCGCTGTGGAGGGGTAGCATCAGGGTGGATTCGAGACCGTACATGTGCTGCGGTGGAACCGTGCCGAGAAAATGCTGGCCGGTGCGGATGCCGAGACTGTTTGCTTCCAGCCGCGCCTGTTCGACCAGGGAGCCCCAGGTTTTGGGATGGGGTTGCGGCTCACCCGTGCTGCCCGAGGTAAACGCGATGGTAGCCACATGCCCGGCGGCAATCGAGGGGATGTTGAATGTTTCTGGCACGAGGGCAGGCAGCTCGGGGAAAGGGATGATATTCATCTCCCCCAGCGCCAGGCCCTTGTCGCTGACGCCGTAGGACTGAGGGAACCGGGCATGCAGCCGCGCCAGGGTGCCTGCCGCGTGGCTGGGCGGCAACAGGTTGGTTTGGCCGCGCAACAGGGCGGCGCAGAAAGTGAGCAGGAAAAAATAACGGTCCGTGCACAGATTGAATACGAAGGGGCGCTCTGGCAATTGCCCGGCAAGATGTTTGACGTCGTGCAGAAACCGGGCCGCGCTGATCGCCTGATGATTGCGCCAGGCAACCGGTTGGCTGGCATCGCCGTGCTGGAAAAGAGGAAGGCCGGTCATGGGGGGCTGGCCAGCCCTACTTGCGCGGCATGCCATGCAGCATCATGAGCAGCATGACGGACAAGGGGTTGGGATGGGTATGCTGGCTGAAATGGCGCTTGCGGAAAAAGTATTCGCCTATCATGAAACAGGGGATCAGTAGCGGCGTCAATGAGACTGCTTGCGGGAAATTGGCATACTGCACCAGTATCACGGTCATGATCGCGCAGCCCAGCAGAAAAAAAGCCCACACCGCTGTCAGCCGCCGCGTGTAGCCAAGCATGTCGCCGGGCAGTCCGCCCTCGTGGTAGGCGCGAGCGAAGCGCGTAATCAGGGCTTCGCCACGGAACAGGCTGAAGCCGAAGGCGGATGCCACCAGCAGGGTGGCCAGCACGGCTGGAAACCAGGTTGCGAATGCTTTCCATTGTGGCGGGGAAAGTTCGATCAGTTTGGCGCATCCCCAGCCCAGCACAATGAGCAGCAGGATGCGCAAGACAAGGCGTGTATACAAGGAGAGCCTACTTTACGCGGCTTTTTTCGATGTGCCGGGCCAAGTTGCGCAGGGACGAAAAAGTGGTTGCATTGTCCGGATCGTCGGATTTGAGCTGAAAGCCATATTTTTTGGAAACAGCGAGAGAGATTTCGAGCATATCGATCGAATCCAGCCCCAGTCCTTCCTGGAATAAAGGCTGTTCCGCGTCGATTTCGTCCGCAGCCGATTCGAGATTGAGTGATTCCACGATAAGTGCTGCGACTTCCTGCTCGAAAGGGGTTTTGTTGTCTGACATGCCGTGTGTCTTATAAAGGGTTTGAATTGTGCGGGATTATACCATCAACCGCCAAATGGGCATTTGCCTCAGTTTTCAAAAATTTCGGGCCGGATCAATCTGCGGCGGCGGAAATGAGCGCGCAGGCTTTGCGGTAGTGTGGTCAGGGTACGCATGTAGTAAATCAGCTTGAACAGCTTCATCCTCAGGTGTGCCTGGGGGTTGTCATGCACATCGCCCGCCAGGATGGCGATGGCAGCGGATTCGATGCCAAGGATGTTGCGTGGATTCATCAGCATCTCACGCATGACCGGCGTGGTCATGCGGAAAATGAGCCAGGTGAACCCCTTCAGTCCCATGAGCACGGATTTTTCGAATTGCTGCAAATGGCGTTGTGTATGCGCCGGATCGCGCAGGCAGGCATCCACGGCATCTGCGCCAAAAAACGCGCTCTTCATGGCGAGCAGCACGCCGGAAGAGAATATGGGATCGACAAAGGCAAAGGCATCGCCCAGCATCAGGCAGCGGTCGCCGCTCATCTTGCTGGAGAGGTAGCTGTAGTTGCCGGTGGCGGTGACCGGGCGGGTGAGTTTGGCATCTTTCATGCGCATGGCAAGCGGCGGGCAGGTGGCGACGGTATCGTTAAAAAAGGTATCCAGACCGGTTTTTCGTGTCTTGAGGAAATAAGGCCAGCACACCATGCCCACGCTGGTGATGCCGTTTTGCAAGGGAATCAGCCAGAACCAGCCGTGATCGAACCAGAACAGGGTGATGTTGCCCTCATCCGTTCCGGGGAGCCGCTCGACACCTTCGAAATGTCCGTAGATCGCCGCGCTGGCATGCTTGGGGTGCGGCTGCTTGCTGTCGAAACGATTGGCGAGAAAGGTATCGCGCCCCGAAGCGTCGATCAGGAAGCGCGCCTGCCAGCAGCTTTCACCTTCTTCGCTCTGAGTGGTGACACGCACGCTGGCAGGATCGCTGAAGTCCACCCCGGTCACCTTGGTTTCCTCATGTACCTCTGCGCCCTTGGCCCGGCAATTGTCGAGCAGGATCTGGTCGAGCTCGGCACGGTGAACCTCGTAGGAATAGGGGTAGCGATGGTTCATGGCTTGCGAAAAATAGAATGACTGTTTCTTGCCGTGAAACATGGAATCAAATTGCGCCGCGTTTTTTACCATGCCGATGCGCGCCACCTGCTCAAGGACGCCCAGTTGCTCGAACAAATCATTGTTGACCGGCAACAGCGATTCACCGATGTGGAAGCGGGGGAATTTATCCTTTTCGATGAGCACCACCCGGTGGCCTTTTTGCGCCAGCAGGGTCGCGGCAGTTGAACCGGCAGGTCCTCCGCCGATGACCAGCACGTCGCAGGTTTGCCTGGGGGATGATTGTTCGCTCATGATGTTTCCTCTACAGGTTTTAGTCTTGGCAGCCATAGCCGCAAGGCCGGTGCCGTCACCAGCGTGCTGACCACCGCCATGATGACCAGCATGGTGAACACGCTGGCCGGGATGACGCCCAGGTCATAGCCGACGTTGATGACGATCAGCTCCATCAGGGCGCGGGTGTTCATCATCATGGCGATGATGCGCGACTCCATTGGCGCGCGCCCGGCCAGGCGCGCGCCAATATAGCAGCCGCCGAATTTGCCCAGTGTGGCGGCCGCCAGGATCGCCAGGCACCATTGCCACAGCGCCAGGCTGTCAAGCGCGCCGATATTGGTGCGCAGGCCGGTGTAGGTGAAGAAGATCGGCAGGAAGAATACCGTCACGAAATCGGAGATCCTGGCTTTCCAGGCCGCCACGAAAGCATGCTCGTCATGCAGCAGCACGCCCAGCATGAAGCCGCCGAAGATGGCAAAAATACCCATCTTGTAGGTGGTCATCGCCGACAGGAAAATCAGCGCCAGCAGGATCGCCAGCAGGCTTTGCGGCAGGTTGTCGGAATGCGAGGCGAAACGCGCCAGCAAGCGGCGCAGCACGGGGCGCAGCACCCACCAGCAGAACGCGGCGTAGAGCGCCAGCTGGCCCAGGTCGAGCAGCATGCCGGAGAGCGAAAACGCCGAAAGCGTGAGGGCGGTGACGGCGGCCAGGGTGATCCAGCCGACGACATCATTGATCGCCGCCGAGGTGATGGTGATGACGCCCATGGGGGTGCGCGTCAGATCGAATTCCATCATGATGCGCCCCAGGATGGGAACGGCGGTAATGGATAGCGCGGTGGCCAGGAACAGGCTGTAGCCGAGAGGATTCACGCTTGGGGCCAGCATGTTGTGGGAAAGATGCCCGACGGCCAGGCCCAGCGCAAACGGCACGACCAGCCCGAATGCCGACACCAGCATAACGGCCCGGCTGTTTTCCTTTTCCTGCAAATGAGAAAAATCGAAATCCAGGCCGATCTGGAACATCAGCAGGATCAGCCCGATCTGGCTCATGATCGTCACCGGCGCGGCGGAAACGGAATGAAACACGTAATGGAAAGCATCCGGCGCCAGGGCGCCGAACAGGCTCGGCCCGAGCAGCAGGCCGACGACGATCTCGCCGACCACGCGGGCCTGTCCCATCCGCAAGGCCAGCGACCCGCCGGCGCGTGCCGCCAGCAGGATCAGGACCAGTTGCATGAGGGTGAAAAACAGCAGGTTTTCTGCTGCATGCACGGAAACGGCGGCGGAGGCTGTTGCTGACATCAAAACTCGGGAATTGACGGTTTACTGCGGGGGCAGCCTGCTGCCCCCGCGCTGTCTTGCGGCTTTCTACTCAGTTGCGGTAGCCGCTCTCGTTTGCATTGTGGATGATCCAGATCAGGTTCCCGCCGGTAAAGTTGCCGATGGAGCCGCCGGCAAAAATCAGGCGCCCCTGTTTTTTGTAAGTCATTTCATAACGGTGGCGATCCGCCCCGAAATAAAACGGTATCCAGGCCTTGCCGGTCATGTAAGCGCCGCTGTCTGTCGGTTGCCCGATCAGATCAGTCACCTGCTTCATGGACATGCCGATTTCCAGCTTGCCAAACTTGCCTTTTGCCGCAGGCTTTCCGGTGATCTCGCCTTCCGTCCCCCCCAGGCCCTTGACCTTTTTACCCTGTCCGGACTCCACCTTGGATGAATCCACGACCTCGCCGCGCTCGTTCATGCCTGGCGGGATTTTCGATTGGGCTGGAGCCGCCTTGGCATCATTGCTTGCTTGAGCTGGAGCAGGGGCCGTCGTGGCGTTATTGTCGGCTTGGGTGGACTGGCCGCCGCCCGTCGTCACGCAGCCGCCGACCGATACGGCGAAAACGAGTGTTGAAAGCAAGGCCGGCAATAAGGAAAAATGACTCATAAACCCCTCTTCATTAAAAATATTAAGTCTTCGTTTGCTGAAATGCATAAGGCCCAGGAAATGACAAAATCATCCCAGCCGGGATTATTGGTTAAGAGGAGTCGATGGTCAAGACAGGCCTTGCATGATGAATAAAGGCGGGGGCTCGGGGTGCTCCATCATGGTCTCCGGGTTTGTCAGCGGCCAGCTACTCCAGTAGGATGCTCAATGATGTTCGGGCCCAATTGGGCAGCTATTTTCCTCACCCATAATTCGAGTAATAAAAACCAATGACCAATCCCAAGCTGGCCGAGGAAAGCATTGTTCACGCACCTCACCCTCCGCTCACCGAGTATTACGACGCCGAAGAAGACCGGCGCGGCTGGGTGCATCGCATATTCAACAAGACCGCGGTTGACTACGACCGCATGGAAAGCATCCTCGGGCTCGGCACAGGTTCCTGGTATCGCCGCCAGGCGCTGCTGCGGGCAGGCCTGAAACCCGGAATGAAGATGCTGGATGTGGGCGTCGGCACCGGCCTGGTGGCGCGCCAGGCAGTGGAAATCCTGGGCGACCCGCGCATGGTGACGGGCGTTGATCCCAGCCCGGGCATGCTGCAAAGCGCCAGGCTGCTGGACGGCGTGGAACTGGTCGAGGGCCGGGCCGAG
This sequence comes from Sulfuricella sp., assembly GCA_041651995.1. Classification (NCBI taxonomy): domain Bacteria; kingdom Pseudomonadati; phylum Pseudomonadota; class Betaproteobacteria; order Nitrosomonadales; family Sulfuricellaceae; genus Sulfuricella; species Sulfuricella sp. Next base: position 104,790 of record JBAZID010000007.1, read on the forward strand.
GAAATCCCCTTTCCGGACAACAGCTTCGATTTTCTCAGCATGGGCTACGCCCTGCGCCACATTTCCGACCTTTCCGTGGCGTTTGCCGAATTTCACCGCGTCCTGAAGCCGGGCGGAAGAGTCTGCGTGCTTGAAATCACCCGCCCGGAAGGCCGGATTCGCACCGCGCTGATGAAAGCCTACTTCCGCAACCTGGTGCCGGCCCTGGCCAGGCTGACGGCACGGGACCAGGATACGGCCCTGTTGTGGCGCTACTACTGGGATACCATCGAAGCCTGCGCCGCGCCGCAGGAAGTGATGCGTACCCTGGAGAACGTCGGTTTCACCAACGTCGACCGTCACCTCGAACTCGGTATTTTTTCCGAGTACCGGGCGGACAAGGCGGCCTGATCCGGGAAGGAAAATGATGGGATCTGACGGCTGAGGCACGCTGCAATCCTGTTATTGCGAACTTGGTGAAGCAATCTCGATTTTCGGTTGATGGGTTGCGTTGCGCCTCACCCATTCTGCGCGGGCTGCGCTACGCAGCAGAAATGGGCGGTATAATGACATTGGCTTTAACGATGAATAAATAGAGGCCCGGTTTGACTGTTTCTTCATCCTTTAATCAAACTCAACCAAAGGGGAGTGTAATGACAAAATTTTTAAGACTGGCCGCTGTTGTTGGCCTCGTCGCCTCACTGACTACCGGTTGTGCAATTAACCGCGCAACCAGCAGCGTTGATCCGTCTGCCAATCTATCGGCAATAAAAACCATGTACGTCAAAAAAACCCCTGATGATGACGAAACCCATACCCTGATTGCCGACAAACTGCGCAGCAAGGGCATCACAGTTTCGACCGGAACCGAAGCGCCATCGGGTAATGTGGATGCCGTGGTGACCTATATCGACAAGTGGATGTGGGACATCACCATGTACATGCTCGAACTGACCATTACGATTCGCGATCCGAAAACCGATTTCCCGTTGGCTACCGGCAACTCGTACCACACTTCTTTGACTCGCCTCCCCCCTAAAGAAATGGTCAATGAAGTCGTCGAAAACATTTACAAGGGCGCCAACAAATGATTTTTTTACCAATCCGCTCCACTCTGCTTGCCGTCATGGCTTTGGTGGTTCTCGCGCTGACCGGTTGCGCCTCTCCTGCCAATCGGGGGGCGATGACTCCACAAGGGATCGTCGTCAGCAAGCATCACCCCTACACCCTGAACGTTCAGACAGGAGGCGGCTCGGAAACCGGCGCGATGGACAGCAGCAATATCTCCGACGCCGACCTGAAAGCGGCTATCGAAGATGCCGTCATGCAGAGCAAATTGTTTGAAAGTGTCATTCAGGGTGCCGGCGGTGATTACATCCTGAGCGTCAGGGTCACTACCCTCTCAAAACCCATCTTCGGAGCAACATTTACCGTTGAAATGGAAACAGCGTGGTCGCTAACCAAAGCAGCAGACCGTAGTGTCGTGATGCGAAAATCCGTGAAATCCAGTGGATCTGCAACCATGAGCGATGCTTTTGCAGGCGTTACCCGGTTGCGCATGGCTGTTGAAAATGCTGCCCGGGAGAACATTAGCCAGGGGCTGAAAGCTGTCGCCGAGCTTAGCCTCTAACAGGGTGCAGTAAGCGTGGATGGGTGGAGCAAAGCGCACCCATCACACGTCTATGGTCATTCCCCGCATAGATCCCGCTGTGGTGTGGCTGATTGTGCCGGTTTCGATGTGCCGTTCTGTCATCCGTTGATGGGTTACGCTATGCTTCACCCATCAACGCGGGCTGTTATGTCAGGACTTGACCCCGTGGTCCTTCGTGGTTCTTTGACCCCGTAGTTCACGTATTTGTGCTTGACCCCGTAATTTGGGTTAGGCGCGCACTGCGCGACCGCTTGAGTTGTTGAAGCATCTTTACGAACGAGGCCAAAGCTTGCGCGACAAATGGCTGATGCTCCTGGTACGGGAACACCAGAAGATACAGATTGATCATCGCCAAAACGCGACTGCGCCGCTCGATCAAGAAACCAATATCGAGACTGGGAATTGTTGGATATCCATCGGGGCCAGCGTAGAGAATCTCATTTCGCAGGTTCGCTTCATTCTTCAGAAAGGCCTTGACCGTAGATTTGCCCTTAGCAGCGACCAGCTGGTTGATCTGGAAGGAATAGTCGGGCGCCTCGCCACTATCCGGGTTCTTGACGCCAAAGTTCAGCGGAGGTGTCGGGTACGCTAGCTGCGCCTCTCCATCGATCGTCACGTTCAGCGCTATCGTTAGCCGCGTTGCCCCATCTTCTTCCTTGATGTGGAGGTTGTACTTCGTGAAGTGATTCGAGATGGTTTGCCCAAAGAATAGCTGCAGGACTTGCATGAACGGGAAGACTGCGTGCTTGTGCGCATGGTCGTGTGGGTTGAGCGCGTCAGCGCCTGGGTACTTCATTTCGACTAAACATCGCATGACGCCAGAAGCAGCTTCTTCTTCTGCAGTGATGGCGCGAAAGATCGCCATCGCAGGGTCTACCTCGCGTAGTGACTCTGCTCGTTCTAGGTGGTAGAGCGCAGATCGAAAGCAATACGTTGCGTGGGTGCATGGTGCTGCATTCATCAGCGCAACACACTTCTTCTGAAAGCCGGAGAGCGGGAGCATTGTTTCTGTTAAGGGACTACCCCGTCCCGAGGGTGGGGTGAAGTTGTCGCGAACGGTATCGAAGGTGCCAAGATGGAAAGAGTCGTTTTCATCAAAATCACCGCGAGAGGAAAGTCATTAGCAAAATGAGTTCAGGCTCAATTTAGCCCTGCATCCCCGGAAAAAAACCTAACGCAGGATAAGGAAAACAGGTCCATGCGTATATAGGGGTTTCCCCCGTTTCTCAGCATTCCAGATTGTCGATCAGCCGTGTCGTGCCCAGCCGGGCGGTGTCAAGCTGGAAAAAAGGGGGCGGCCCCTTTAATTGCCTTTGATTCGTGCTTGACCGTCGCCGGGTTTGGCCACTGGAACGCATGGCCACGCTATGCAGCCTGCAACAGGAACTCGACTTTCACCGCTTCAAATGGGAAAACGATGCGGCCGTCTTCTGTACGGTCAAGGACTCCGGCGTTAAGGAGCGCAGTGACATCGCCGTGAACGGCCTTTACGTCGCGGCCTGCACGGCGCGCAGCTTCGCGGATTGATACCGGACCCGCCCCGCAGAGCACCTTAAGCAGTTCCCAGCGTTTTTGGGTTAGCACGCGCCAAAGCAATTCCGGGGTGGCGAAGCTGATGTGGGCGGACTTCTGTGGCTTGTCTGTCTTCCAGGCACGTGCAAAATCCGCCATCGAATCGGCAGGCGTTCTCACATCAAGGGTTACGGTTTTCATGATTCCATCTCGCTATGTCATTCTGGAAATCGGCGACCAATTGCTCCGGTGTCGTAAACACGTAGGCATTTTCCTTTGCACCGAAATGCCGGTGGTCACCCTTCCCAACTTCGTTGTCGTAGCGCAAAACGCATTCTCCACGCACGACATACGCCAGTCTGTATTTGAACCTGTGTAACGACCCTTCGACTGGCTTCGGAAGGCGCCACAGTACCAATTCCGCAAACGCCAATTCAGAGTAGATGATACGTGTGGAAATGAGTTCAACCGCTTTCATGTTGGAGATCGTGCCAACATTTTTAGTTGTTGTCAATGACTCCAACGCTGGAGAGCAGGGTCAGGCTCGATTTGGCAAGCGTAGGATGGGTGGAGCACTGCGCAACCCATCATCACGTCTATGGTCATTCCCCGCATAGATCTCGCCGTGTTGTGGCTGATTGTGTCGCGCTCATAAAAGGTCATGGTCTTCTTTCTCCGCCCCGCATCGTCCAGATGAAGTTCCAGATGAGGGCGGCGAGTGCGCCCAGGGCGGCGAAGCCGATGATGATGACCGCGATTAGTCCCATCATGTCCTGCTTGAGGTACAGGCCGAGGTAGCCGATCCCGGAGCCGACAATGCCGAGCAGCAGGGAAAGAACGCCGAGCTTGGCGGAAGGGTGGGCGTTCGGGAGGAGGAATTTCAGTTTCATGGGGTGGTCGTATGTTCGATTATTGTATTTGCCGGATAGCGTGGCGTACCAGTAATTAAAAAAGCCGCCACGGAAAGTCATTAGCAAAAGGGGGGGGGCAGGCTCGATTTAACCCCGCTTATGCCTAACGCAGGATAAGAAAAGCCGGGCCCTGGCGTATATAGGGGTTTCCCCTGTTCCTCAGCATTCCAGGTTGTCGATCAGCCGTGTAGTGCCCAGCCGGGCGGCGCCCAGAACCACCAGGGCGGTGTCTCCGGTTTGTGCGGGTTGCAGGGTGGCGGCGTTGCGCAGTGCGATGTAGTCCACCTGCCAGCCGTGGCTGGCGAGGTCGTTTGCAGCGGCATTTTCCAGTGCGGCGAAATCGCTTTGGCCGGATGCCACGGCTTCCTTGATCATTTGCAGATTGCGGTAGAGGCGGGGGGCTTCGGCGCGCTCTTCTGGCGTCAGGTAGCCGTTGCGCGAGGACAGCGCGAGGCCGTCTGCGGCGCGGCTGGTTTCGCCGGCGACGATCTGGATGGGCAGGTCGAATTCGCGCACCAAGCCGCGGATGATGTGGATCTGCTGGTAATCCTTCTTGCCGAACATGGCGCAGGCGGGCTGCACGATGTTGAACAGCTTGAGCACGATGGTGGCGACGCCGCGGAAGTGGCCGGGGCGGAAGGCGCCGCACAGTTCGCTGGCGATGGGCGGCGGCTCGACCTGGAATTGCTGCGGGGCAGGGAACAGTTCCTCTGCGCTGGGGGTGAAGACGATGTCGGCCCCGGCAGCCTGGAGTTTGCGGCAGTCTTCTTCCAGGGTGCGCGGGTACTTGGCCAGATCCTCGCCGGGGCCGAACTGCAGCGGGTTGACGAAGATGCTCGCCACCACGCAGCGGCCGTGCCGGCGCGCCTGTTCGACCAGGGCGATATGGCCCTCGTGCAGGTTGCCCATAGTCGGCACGAAGGCCACCGGCTGACGGTCCTGCAAGGTTTCGCGCAGGACGGCAATGGTTGAAATGATTTCCATCAGAAACAGTGCTCAGGCGCAGGGAATGTACCGCTCTTGACCTCGCGCACGAAGGCCTGCACCGCGGCCTGGATGCTGTCTGTGCCGGGCATGAAGTTCTTGGCGAATTTGGGGGTCTTGCCGGGGTAGATGCCGAGGATGTCGTGCAGCACCAGCACCTGGCCGGCGCAATCCGGGCCGGCGCCGATGCCGATGGCGGGAATGGCCAGCCTGGTGCTGATTTCCTTGCCGACGGCCGAGGGCATGGCTTCCAGCACCAGCAGGCCGGCACCGGCATCCTGCAGCGCCCTTGCATCCTGCAGCAGGCGCTCTGCCGCTGCGCCGCCACGGCCCTGCACGCGGTAGCCGCCAAGCTGGTGCACCGACTGGGGGGTGAGCCCGACGTGGCCGCACACCGGGATGCCGCGCGCGGTGAGGAAGGCGACGGTTTCCGCCATGAACTCCCCGCCCTCCAGCTTGACCATGTGAGCGCCGGCCGCCATCAGTTGGGTGGCGCTGCGCAGGGCCTGCTGCGGGCTTTCCTGGTAGCTGCCGAAGGGCAGGTCGGCGACGATAAAGGCCTGCCGGGCGCCGCTGGCGACGCAGCGGGTGTGGTAAACCATCTGCTCCAGCGTCACGGCAAGCGTGGTTTCGCCGCCCTGCAGCGTCATCCCGAGAGAATCGCCCACCAGCAGGACATCCACGCCCGCGGTTTCGAGCAGGGCCGCGAAACTGGCGTCATAGCAGGTCAGGACGGCGATTTTGTCGCCCTTGTCGGCCATCTGTTGCAGGGTGTGCAGCGTTGTTTTCAATTGGTAAAACCCTTTTTTAGAACGTGAGGGGTGAGAAGGTGAGGGGTGCCCCCGGCTAAAACACCCGAGGATAAAAGGCGAAAAGTAAAAGGCTCGCTCCGAACCCGGTTTTACGCCTCACCCCTAACCCCTCACTCCTCACGCTTCTCAGTCCGCCCGGTTAAAAAATTCCCGCCCGCCGCGCATGCTGGTCATTTTTTCCAGCAGCAGGTCGAAATCCTGCGGTTTCCCGGAAAAGTTGAAACTTTCGCTGTTCACGATCAGCAGCGGCGCGGCTTCGTAATGGTGAAAGAACTGGCTGTAGCCTTCCGCCAGCCGGGTCAGGTAGTTTAGCGTAATGGTCTGCTCATGGCCTACCTTGCGCTGCACGATGCGCTCCATCAGGGCCTCCACCGGGGCCTGGAGGTAGATCACCAGGTCGGGCTTGAGGGCCTGCGGCTGGAGGTGGCGGTAGATTTCGCGGTAGAGCCGGAATTCGTCATCGGAAAGGTTGAGCCTGGCGAACAGCGGATCCTTGTCGAGCAGGAAATCGGTCACCGTGCCTTGCTGGAAGAGGTCGTTCTGCGCCAGCCCGCGCATCTGTTCCGCGCGCTGGAACAGGAAGAACAGCTGGGTGGGCAGGGCATGGCGTTCCGGGTCGTGGTAGAACCTGGCGAGGAAGGGGTTGGCGTCGGTATCGTCGAGCAGCGGGCGGGCGTGCAGGCGTTCAGCGAGCAGGCGCGCCAGGGTGGTTTTCCCGGTCCCGATGGGGCCTTCGACCACGATGAAGCGATACTTCTCCGCCAGCATGGGCTATCCGGCGGCCTGTAGCTGCAGGACGGAAGAAGCCGTGATGCCATGGCTCTGCGGCAGGCGCTCCAGTTCCTGGCCAGCGCAATTGGCGAGGCATTCCAGCGCGGCGCCATGCCCCGGAATGACGCAGCCGGGTGCGATTTCGGTCAGCGGCAGAAGGACGAAGGCGCGCTCGTGCATGCGCGGATGCGGCAGCGTCAGGCCATGCTCGTGGTGGATCAGTCCGTCGTAGAGCAGGAGATCGAGATCGAGCACCCGCGGCGCATTCAGAAATTCGCGCACGCGTCCGCGCCGGTGTTCGATATCCAGCAGCATTTCGAGCAGGATGCGCGCTTCGAGGCGGGTTTCGATTTCCGCCACGGCATTGATGAAATCCGGCTGGTCGGAATAGCCCCAGGGGGCGCTGCGATACAGCGATGAATGGGCAATCAGGCGCGTGCCGGGCAGCGCATCCAGTTCGCCGAAGGCATGGCTGACCTGGGCAGCGGGGTCGTCGAGATTGCTGCCGAGCGCGACGAAGGCGCGGATGGGAAGAGTGGACACGGTGTTCAATCTAAAACCTTATTTAAACCACGGGGCGCACGGGGATCACGGGGATTTTCTGGTGCCCGGGATTGGCCGGCCAGTTGGTGGCATCTCCTGAAGCCTTTGCCTTCCCCGTGCGCCCCGTGTTCTCCGTGGTTAAGCCGTTATTCAAGATTCAATCCTCTGCTGCGAGGTCGGATTCGTCAGCGGAGCCGGTGGCATTCCTGGGCTTGCGCCGGCGGCGGCGCTTCTTGGGGCCGGTGTCGGGTTGAAGCAATTCGGCGCGCTGCACGTCGCTGCCATGCTGGAAGGTTTCCCACCAGCGGCCCAGTTCCATGTCCAGCTCGCCGCTTTCGCAGCGCAGTAGCAGGAAGTCGTAGCCGGCGCGGAAGCGCGGATGGGCGAGCAGGGCGAACGGCCGTTTGCCCGAGCGCAGCGCGAAGCGCGGCTGCAGTCCCCAGATTTCCTTCATGTTGGTGGTGTAGCGGCGCGGGATGGCGAGCATTTCCACCTGGGTCTGGATCACCTGTTCCATGGCCTGATAGAGCGCCGGCGCGGGGCGTTCGCCCGCGGCTTCGAGCTTCTGCGAGGTCGCCAGCACTTCGTGCCACAGCAGCGCGGCGAACAGGAAGGCGGGCGAAACCGGCTTGTCTTCCTTGATGCGCAGGTCGGTCTGGTGCAGGGCCATGGTCACGAAGCGCTCACCCATGGGTTGCTCCAGAATCACGTCCAGCAGCGGCAGAACGCCGTGGTGCAGGCCTTCGGCGCGCAGTTGCTTGAGGCTGCGCTGGGCGTGGCCGGAGAAGAGCAGTTTGAGGATTTCGTCGAACAGGCGCGAGGGCGGCACGTCTTCCAGCAAGTGGCCCATCTGTGCAATCGGCGCGCGCGAGGCGGGGTCGAGGTGGAACTCCAGCTTGGCGGCGAAGCGCGCGGCGCGCAGCATGCGCACCGGATCTTCCTGGTAGCGGGTGCGCGGGTCGCCGATGACGCGCAGCACGCCGTCCTTGATGTCCTGGTAGCCGTTGATGTAGTCCCAGATTTCGCCGCTGGCGGGGTCGTAGAACAGGGCGTTGACGGTGAAGTCGCGGCGCAGGGCGTCCTCGAACTGGCTGCCGAAAACATTGTCACGCAGGATGCGGCCGCTTTCATTGGTGGCGTGGCGGGCTTTCCTGACATCCGTCTCGCCATCGCTCTCGGCACCTGCGGCAGGGCCGCGGAAAGTCGATACCTCGATGGTTTCGGAGCCGCACATGACGTGCACCAGACGGAAGCGGCGCCCGATGATGCGCGAGCGGCGGAACAGATGGTGTACCTGCTCCGGCGTGGCGTCGGTGGCGACGTCGTAATCCTTGGGGGTTTTGCCCAGCAGCAGGTCGCGCACCGCGCCGCCGACCACGAAAGCGGCGTAACCGGCGTGCTGGAGCTCGGCCGTGACCTTGATGGCGCACGAGTTGATCTGGTTGCGGCGAACACCGTGCTTGTTTTCTGGAATGATCTTTGGCTGGGTGTGCTGCGCGGCTGTGGGGCGGGCTTTGCTGAAAACTTTGCTAATGAGTTTGCGTATCATGGATTTAAGGAATTTATCGGCTTACGGTAAGGCGGGCGCAGGGATTATACACCCTGGCAGCTTGTTGATTGGCGTGAAAGTCGCGAAGCGAGGCTATGTCTCGCCCCCTTTGAATTCCAACCCCTCCCGGCCTCCCCTTGTCAGGGGAGGAGTAAAGCGGTGGCTCCCCCCTGAAATGGGTCAAGCAGGCAATCCGCGTAGCGGATGCTCGCATAAGGAGGGATTGAGGGGGGTTAAACCAGGTCGGCATTGAGCCAGTGCTTGTCCGCCACGTTGACCGGCTTGCTGAAATAGTAGCCCTGGCCGTAGTCAACGCCCATTTTGATCAGCATGGCGATGGTTTCCTCGTCCTCGATGTGTTCGGCGATGGTACGCGCGCCGACGATGTGAGCCAGTTCGCGGATCTGTTCAACAATTTTTACGTCTTCCAGATTTTCCTTCAGTTGCAGCACGAAGCTGCCGTCGATTTTGACGAACTCCGGGCGCAATGCCCGCAGATAGCTGTAGGTTGAATAGCCGACGCCGAAGTCGTCCAGCGCGACATTGCAGCTCCCGGCCCGGATTTCATCGAAAAACAGGATGAACTCCCGGGACATCTCGACTGTTTCACGCTCGGTGAATTCGAGCGTGATGGAACGGTTTTGTGCTACTGGCGAATTAAGCAGGTTGCGCAGTTGCTGGGCAAATTCCGGTGCGTAGAAGGAGCTCAGGCTGATATTGACGAAGAGATGCACGTTCTTGGGAACGGCATTCAGCGCCTGGCCGATCACAAACAGGTCCATTTCGCGGATCAGGCCGAGATCTTCCGCAATGGGAATAAAGTCGTCAGCCGGCACGAAGGAATCGCCGCGCCGCATGCGCGTCAGCACTTCATAGGCGAAGATCTTGCGTGTTTTGAGGTCGACGATGGGTTGCATGAAGGGCAGGATCATGCCGGCGGAAATGGCATTTCTGACTTCAAAGCCCTGCGAGAAGATGTCCATGATGGCCTCGCCGCGCTCCCGGGTCAGGGTGTCGACGCGGTTGCGGCCGCTTTTCTTGGCATGATAGAGCGCGACGTCGGCGGCACGCACCAGATCCTGTGGCGCTTTGCCATGAACGGGGGCGACGGCAATACCCATCGAGGTCTGGACAGTGAGCTGGCCGATGGGCAGGGGAATGACGAGGTGGCTGATATCCTGATGGATCATGTGGCCGATCTTTTCGGCATCCACTTCGTTCACATTTTGCAGCAACAGCGCAAATTCGTCACCGGCAATGCGGGCTACCGTGCCTTCCCGGTGTTTGTTGGCACGCAGCGAATTTGCCACGGTGCGCAAAACTTCATCACCGACCGGATGGCCGTAGGTGTCGTTGATGAATTTGAAGCCGTCGATATCCACGATCATCAGCGCCAGCGGGTGGCCCTTGTGCAGGTTGACGAGCAGCAGGTTTTCCAGCTGTTTGTCGAAGTGGCGGCGGTTGTAGACGCCAGTAAGCGGATCGGTGATGGTGAGGTGGTAGAGATCCTGCTCGTGCCGGTGCTGCAGTTCCTGCAGGTGCAGGGTTTCGGTGATGTCTTCCAGCGTGCCGATCAGGCCGGTGACGGTGCCCGATTCGTCGTACTGCAGCGAGGTGCTCATCTGCATCCATACGGATCGGCCATCCTGGGCGCGCACTTCGAGCTGCAATTCGGAGAGCGGAATATGCTCCAGCTTTTCGGCTTCAAAATAACCCTGATGCCTGGGCTGGGTGAGGTAAGCGGCAAAGGGCTGGTTCAGTGTGGTTTCAGCCGCGTAGCCGGTAAGTTCTTCCCAGGCCGGGTTAAGAAAGGTGATGAGGCCATTCTGGTCGACTTCCAGCAGCACTTCCTGCATGTTGTTCACCAGATTGCGCAACTTGAGCTCGTTTTCGGCCAGCTGGACGCGTGTCGACTCCAGTTCATGGATCTGGCGCTTCATGGTTTTGGCGCTTTCGATGAAGGCGTCGGAGAGGTTTTTTACTTCGTCGCTGGCGTTGGCTTCCGTTGCCAGCATGGTTTTTTCCCAGTTGCCTTGCGAAACTTCCCGGGCCAGGGCAGCCAGCGGAGTGAGCGGCGCCATCACCGATCGCACCAGCAACTGGATGGCGATCAGGTCAACGCCGAGCAGCAACATGAAGAGATAGGAAACATCGTTGAGCAGGCCGCGAATTTTCTCGTTAAGCAGGTCGCTGGAAAGCTCGATGGTCATCAGGCCCACCGGACCCTGCTCCGATTTGAGCTCGGCACTGATTTTGGGCCTGGAGTCAGCCGCCTTGAACCAGCCGGCAACCAGGTGCAGATCGCCGCTTGGCTTGGCTTGCTGGAACAGCACATTGCCTGCGCTGTCCTTGACTGTAACGCCGGCAACGGCGCGATCTCCGAGCATGGTGCCGAGGTAGTCCGGGATGCTGGCCCGGTCATGGCGAATGAGGTGCGATACTGCGGGGGCAGTGATGCCGATCATCTTGTGGCCGAGCACCTGACGATTGGTGATTTCGTTGCCAACCTGCTGTATCAGCAGATAGGTGGCAAAGAGGCCAACCACAATCAGTTGCAGCAGCGCGATGGCAAGCATGATGCGCTTATGCAGCGTGCGCGGCTGGAAAAGCTTCATCGCGCAGCCCGGTTTGAATACGGGAGAGGGGGCCAGATATCTTTAGGCATGTTGCAGCTATTCTAAGGTGGGCAGGAAATAATTTCCATCACTTGTTTTGATTTGCTGGAATCCGCACTGGTAAAGGTTTTCCATGTTTTTATCGGTGATCAGGCGGGCGATTTCGCCACTTGAAATATTGCCGTCGTCATGGATCAGCAGGGCGTGGCTGCAAAAGTGGCTGGCCCAGAAAATATCGTGCAGCACCATGACCACGGTTTTCTGCTGCCGGCTGGCGAGTTCGCGCAACAATTTCATCATCGCGAGCTGGTGCGGCAGATCGAGGTGCTGCAGCGGCTCGTCAAGAAACAGGATATCGGCCTCCTGGGTCAGCAGTTGCGCAATGCGCACGCGCTGGCGTTCGCCGCCGGAGAGCGTGGCGAATGACTGCGCCTCGGCCTGGATCATGCCGGTCAGATCCAGCGCCTGACGCGCGGCCTGGAGGTCGCCGTCATCCGGCCGCCAGCTTCCGCCATGCGGGAAACGTCCCAGCAGTACATAGTCCAGCACCGGCCCGGAAAAGGAAGTGCTTTCTTCCTGCAGCAGCACGCCGGCGCGTTGCGCCAGTTGTTTTCCCGGAATGCTGGCCAGGGGCTTCCCGTCAAGCTGGATGCTGCCCGAAGCGGGTTTCGAGAGTCCGCACAGGGCCTGGACCAGGGTGGTCTTGCCGCTGCCGTTTTTGCCCAGGACAGCCCAGCACTGGCCCGTCTCGAAAGTCAGCGTCAGGCCCTGGCACAGCACCTTGCCCGGAACCGTCAGATGCAGATTTTGAACTTGCAGCATCAGCGCCGCCGGGACAGCAGGAATAGCAGCAGCGGAACACCGGTCAGGGCAGTCAGCACGCCGACCGGGAGCTGCTGCGGTGCGACCAGGGTGCGCGCCAGGGTATCGGCCAGGGTGAGGAAGCTGCCCCCCAGCAGGATGGCGCCGGGAATCAGCCAGCGGTGGCTGTCCACGCCCGCCAGGCGCAGCAGGTGGGGGATGACCAGGCCGACAAAACCGATGCTGCCGGCCTCCAGCACCGCCGCCGTGGTGGCCACGGCGGCGGTGAGGTAAATGGCGGCCTGAACCGGCAGCACCGCGATGCCCAGCGATTTTGCCTTGAGATCCCCGAGCGCCAGCACATCCAGATGGCGGGCGAGCAGGCTGCCGGCCAGCGCCGCGGCCAGCAGCGCGGCCCAGGTCAGCGCGGGCGACTGGGCATAGGACAGATCGCCCATGAGCCAGTACAGCATGCCGTGGATGCCGGCGCTGGGCGCGATACTGAGCAACAGGCTGATAAGCGCGCCGAATCCGGTGGACAGGGCGATGCCGGTGAGCAGCAGGTGGTGAATGCTCCAGGCGTGGCGGCGGAAGCTCAGCGCCGGCACCAGCAGCAGTGCGATCAGCGCGCCGCCGAGGGCGGAGAATTTGACGGCGGCAGCCAGCCCCAGCAGCATCGCGCCCAGGGCGCCTGCCGCGGCGCCGCCGGAAATGCCCAGCAGGTAAGGGTCGGCAAGGGGGTTGCGCAGCAATACCTGGAGCAGGACGCCGGACAGCGCCAGCAGGGCGCCGCAGGCAAAAGCGCTGGCGGCGCGCGGCGCGCGCAGCTGCCAGAGGATTTCCTGTTGTGATTCGCTGCCGTAAAGCAGCTGGATCAGGGAAAGATCCGCGCTGCCGGAGAGCAGCGCGCCCACGATGCTGATGGGCGCGAGCAGCAGGAGCCCGAAGAACAGCAGGCGCGGGTGGCGCATCAGCGCAGGCTGATCACCGGCCAGCCGTGCGCTTCCGCGTGGGCCTTGAGGGTGGGGTCGGGATCGACGGCGACCGGCTTGCTGACACGCTGCAACAGCGGCAGATCGTTGAGCGAATCGCTGTAGAACCAGCTTTCGCTCACGTCTTCCCAGCGCAGCCCGAGGCTGGCCAGCCAGCCGTCGAGGCGGGTGATCTTGCCTTCGCGGAAGGAAGGCGTGCCGCTGACCTTGCCGCTGAATTCGCCCATCACCTGCTCCGGTTCGGTGGCGATCAGGTGTTGCACGCCGAACTCCCGGGCGATGGGAGTGGTGACGAAGCTGTTGGTGGCGGTGATGATGGCGACCAGATCGGCGTCGCGCAGATGCTGCTTGACCAGTTCCCGGCCCTTGGCGGTGATGATGGGCAAAATCTTCTGCCGCATGAATTCCTGGTGCCAGAGATCGAGCTGGCTGCGCGGATGGCGCGCCAGCGGCTTGAGCTGGAAATCGAGAAATTCGTGGATGTCGAGCGTGCCGGCCTTGTACTGGTCGTAAAATTCCTGGTTGCGCGCTTCATAGACTTCCTGGTCGAGCACCCCCTGTTCGATCAGAAACTGGGCCCATTCGAAATCGCTGTCCCCGGCCAGCAGCGTGTTATCCAGATCAAAAAGCGCCAAACGCAAGATTTTTACTCCCGTCAAAATATTGGCCGGAAGTATATCGTAAAATAAGGGCATGAATTTCCCCGACGGCCTGCTTCCTCCCTCCTGGCAATGGCTTGCGCACCTGTTGTTCGTGGCGGTGCTGGCTTGGTCCGTGGCCGCGGCACCCTGGCGGCGCCTGCGCGACAACGAGCAGCTGCATCTCTTCCTGGGCGCGTGCGTGGCCCTGATGCTGTTGTGGAGCATCAAGACCGGCATCAGGCCGGGGCTGAATTTCCATCTCCTCGGCGCCACCGTCTTTACCCTGATGTTCGGCCCCTGGCTGGCGATCATGGGTCTGGGCGTGGTGCTGCTGGGGGTGACGGCGTATGGCCTGAGCGGCTGGGAGAGCTTTTCCGTCAACGGGCTGTTGATGGACGTGCTGCCGGTGATGACGAGCTATCTCGTTTACCGCCTGGTGGACAGCAAATTGCCCAACCATTTTTTTGTTTATATCTTTCTCAATGCCTTTATCGGCGCGGCTGTTGCCATGGCCCTGACCGGGCTGGTTGCGACCGGGCTGCTGGTGCTGGCGGGCGCCTATACGGCGGATTACCTGACCAGCAATTACCTGCCCTATTTCCTGCTTATGGGCTGGTCGGAAGCCCTGCTCAGCGGCATGATGCTCACCTTGCTGGTGGTGTATCGCCCGCAATGGGTGGCGACCTTCGACGATGCGCGCTATATCCGCAACAAATAGCCGCTTTGCGCGGGTTCGTTGTAACATCGCCAGCTGGCGCTGACAGACTAAGGAAACAAGAATGCCGAGACGGGTTTTGATTGCAGCGATCCTGGCCATGACTCTGCATGGTGCGCAGGCGGCAGGGACCAGGGATTTGCCCCCGGTCGTGATTTACGGGCCGGACCCCTGCCTCGCCTGCATGGAATGGGCCTATCACCTGATGGAGAACGGGTTTTCCGTGACTTTCAATGCCACGCGAGACATGGCGGCACTCAAGCGCCGTCTTGGCGTGCCGCAGAAGGCAGAATCCGTCCTGACCGCGAAGGTGGGGCGCTATTTTGTCGAGGGGCATGTCCCGGCTGAGGACATCAAGCAACTGCTGCTGGATAAACCCCGGGCCCGCGGCCTTGCCGTGCCGGGCTTGCCGCTTGGCGCGCCGGGTTTCGAGGGCGGCGATCCTACCTGTGAAGCTGGCTGCACGATCGTGGATGCGGGCAGCTCGGAGCGCGAATCCCAGCGCGAGCTGTACGATACCCTGCTGGTGGCGCCCAACGGCAAGACCAGCGTCTACGCAAGGCATTGAGTATTTAGCTGACAGCTGTCAGCCATCAGCCAAACCGGTTCTGCTGACAGCTAATCCCTGAACGCCAGAAATTCCCCGAACATGGCTTTTGCCCACTGGATGTCCTCTCCTCGCGGGTTCGGGTCGTGGGCTTGTTTGACGGTTTGCGCGATGAGGCCGTCGCCGCGGAACTTGTAGCGGGACTCGACGCGGGTCATTTCCATTGGCTCGACGCGGGTGAACACGTAGCAGGTGCTGTCGGGCAGCAGCTTTTCCGGCTCGACGCCTTGGGCGCGCGCGGCAATCTGGACGGCGGCGATGCGGCCCTGGCGGCTGGCCATCTGGCCGGTCTTGGGGTAATGGCCAAAGAGCGGGGAGGCCTTATCTATCATGTCGCCGATCAGGAACACCTTCTCGTCGTCCCGCGCATGCAGGTGAACCGGGTGCTGGCTGGCCCAGCCGGTGGGTTTCCCTTCACCGTCCCTGGCGATTAAACCCGCTTTCCACGCCAGATCGCCCGCTTGTTGCGGCGCCATGAGAATGGCGTCGTCGAAGCGGAAATCGTCGACTTCGGTCTGGATGACCTTGTTGAACGGATCGACGGATTTCACCCTGGTTTCGGACAGGTAGACGATTTGATCCGGATACTGCTCGCTGAAAATCCGGCTGAATCCCAGCACGTGCGAATTGGGGTCGAGGACGATGAGTTTTCCCTTGATCCTGCGCGATTTGAGCAGCGCCCCGATCATGCACGCCCGCTCGTAGGGCGAGGGTGGGCAGCGGTAGGGCATGGGCGGCAAGGTCATGATAAGGTCGCCGCCCTGGAAGTTGTCGAGCTTTTCCTTGAGCGCCCGCTGTTCGTTGCCGGGGATATAGGCGCAGGGATAGTGCTTCAGCGTGTAATCGGCTGCGCGCCGGTCATCGCCGTACCAGGTCGCGTAGTCGTAACGGATGCCCACGGCGAGAATCAGCCAGTCGTAATCCAGCGTGCCCAGTCCGGTGACGATGCGGCGTTTGTCGCGGTCGATATCGCTGACTTCGGCCTGGATGAAGGTGTAGCCGTAGGCGCTGGCGGCGGTCTGGTAGTCGTGGGCGAGGTACTTGTCATCTGCCAGGCCGGTCAGCCACTTGTTGCTCATGGGCAGGGACCAGAAGCGCGGATTCTTTTCCAGCAGCACCACTTCCAGCTCGGGCGCCAGATCGCGCAGGTGACGGGCGGCGCTCAGCCCCCCCCATCCGCCGCCGACAATGACCACCCGCCGCCCCCTGGCCGGAGGCAGAAGCTGCTGCGCCACGCCGATCAGGGGCGCAGACAGGGCAGCGCACAGGGCGGCGGAAGCGGCGAGGAAACTGCGGCGGTTGAAAGACAATCGTTAATCCCGCTAATGTTTAAGGGGCGTCACATGTAGGTTGGGTAAGGCGCGGATCTTGCGCCGTAACCCAACAAAGCCAAACATTCAAAACCGGTTTTTGAAGGGAAGATTGGGTCTGTTGGGTTACCCCCGGCCACATCTCCCGAGGACAAGCGCGATAAGGCCGCTAACCCAACCTACATTTCGGCATTTCGCTTAAATAAACAGTGTTCTTGTTAATCCAGCAGTTTCTTGATGTCGCTGTTGCTTGCCTGGAGGCACTTTCCGCCAGCCTTGCAGCCTTTCAGCATCCACAGGGAAATCAGCCCGATGACATCGTCGGCGCGGGATTTGCGCGCCATGGCAACCGGCGTGCGGCCGCCCGTCGAAACGGCGTTGACGTCAGCGCCCGCTTCCAGCAGCAGTTTCGAGTGCTCGAACTTGTTCGAATAGGCGGCCATGTGCAGCGGTGTGTTGCCGTCCATATCCTTGGCATTGACGTCCGCTCCCGCCGCCAGCAGCGCCTTCAATGGCCCGGTGTCGGGATTGGTCGCCGCCATGTGCAGCGGCGTGCTGCCAAGACCGGTGCGCGCGTCCCGCATCGCGGGGTTTGCCTTGATGATCCGGGTGATCTCCTCGCCTTTGCCCATGCGGGCGACATCGTGAATGATCTGGTCGTTCTGGCCGAGTGCTTCCTGTGCCTGCGCGGCGGGAGCCAGCGCGAAGGCCAGCGCCGCCGCCAGCCATCCCGCCCATGAGTAGATTGCAGATTTCACTTCGATGACCTCCTGATTGCCTGTAAGCCCGACAAGCTACTGAATTCTGTTGCGCGAAGCAAGCCCGCGGCTTGCGCCGCCGGAGGCAAAAAACTCGCGCATCAGGAAATCTTCCAGCCCGGCGTTGTCTTCCAGGCGCGCGGACAGGACGATGGTGCGATCGAGGCGCTGCGATTCCCAGTTGAAATCGCCTTGGTAATATCTGCGGATCAGCCCGATCATGCTGCGCACCATTGCGCGCTCCACATCGCCGTCCGGCCCGGCGGAGACTTCGATCAGTTCCTGCCGCGCGTTGCCCGCGTTTCTGGTCCAGCCGCGAAATGAATATTTCGCTGTCCTGGCGCTCATGCTGACAATCTGAAACACGCCATTGGTGCCTTGCGGCTGGAGATTGCGCATGATGTTCGCCATCCGCGCCTGCTCTTCCGAAGGTCCGCGTTCCCTGGCGCTTGCAGCCGCATTTTCGCGCCCGGCAGCCATTTCAGCGGCGCGGCGGCGCTCCCGGGTGGCATTGACGTAGGCCATCAGGTCGGTGGGGGGCGCCAGGTTTGGCTCAGGCGTGGCCTCCTGCGGCGGCGCAGGCCTGACTGCCGCCGTGCCGGGGCTGGGCAAGGTTTTTGAGCGCGGCCTGATTGCGGGCTTGCTGGGTCTGGGCAGGGATTTGGGCTGAACCTCCGGGCTTTTCTCCTTCGCCGCATCCGGCAATTCCACAAAGCTGGCCTGCACGGGGACGGAGGCCGCCATTTCGACCCTGGGGGAGGTCAGGAAGACGCTGAATTTCCATACCAGCACCAGCCAGATGATCAGCGCCAGCGGCAGCGGCCACCACAGCCTGATCTCCCTTGCGCGGAAATCGGGCACATGGACGCGCACGATCTCGCCGCAATGGCTGCAGATGGCTTGCTGAATCTCTCCCGGACGGAATGCTGGCGCGCCTGTGGCCTCACTCATGCTTGACCGCGATCAGGAAATTCCTGGCCCCGGCCGCGCGTGCCTGCAACATGGCCTGCACCACGATGCCCTGCGGCGCCGCATTATCCGCCGACACGATGACGCTGGTCTGCGTTTGATTCAGCAGCGGCGCCAGCGTGGCAGCCAGGGTTTGCAGGGTCACCGGGGTGCGGTTGACCAGGATTTTGCTGTCAGCGGTCAGCGTCAGGGTGACCGGCGTATCGGTCTTGAGTTTTTCGGCTTTTCCCTGCGGCAGGTTCACCTGTAGCGAGTCAAGATTCTGCATCGCCAGCGAGGACAGCATGAAGGTCGCCAGCAGGAAGAACATCACGTCGATCATCGGGATGATTTCGATGCGCCCCTTGCG